>JAFGMJ010000065.1 GCA_016927635.1 Actinomycetota bacterium | reverse complement strand
TTGAAAAGTCATGCAGCGCGCGTTCATTGAAAAAAGCAGGCCTTGGCAAAGATATATCATTTTTAAGTGTTATGAATAAATACAGGGTTTGCCCGGAGTTGAAACCTGCTATGATTATAAATGATTTAAACGGCTTAAAATTCAGGTTTGTAAAAAGACCTTTAAACCCGGATAAAGAATTACTCTATATTGTCACAGCTTAAGAACAATATTTATACAAAACATCAAAAAAATTAGCCAATTTATTCAATGCATGAATCAAAGTAACAGAGTCCTTCTATCATTTTTACACCCTTGGACGAAAACCAGAAATTGTCCTCAGGTATTTCATTGCCTTCTATAACAGGGTCCAGCTGTATTATATAATAACCCGGATTAACAATATCATTTATAAGCACATTAACAGAAACTGTCTGGCCTGGTTCAACAATATCCGGAAGTTCTGACCGGGATGTCTTATCATAGTCAACAAAATCAACGTCCTGGCCGAAATAATGATAACCTATTCTTACTATACCCGGTCTTTTATTTCTCCATGGATATTCAGAAGTATTTGTAATATCAATTCTTATATAATTTTCTTTTTCTGTGCATAAAAAAGAGGGAATATATCCAGACATATCAGCACCAGTTTCAAGGTTCTGGTAATCAAGCAGCTCAGGCGGTTCTTCAGCGCTGGCAGTCATATCTTCAGCAGTTTCTTCATAAACATCTGATATACTGTCTTCTGCAGACTCCTGGCCAGACCTTTCATCTGCCTGTTCCAATCCAGCACCGGATGGAAAGCATGAACTTAAAAATATTGCCGGAATCAACAATATAATTATCACAGCGGAAGTAAAAATAAAATTTCTTATTTTCCTATAATTTTTAAAACCGGCTTTTACAATGCAGGAATTTTTTTCTTTAATCATATTTCTCCTTTATACAATAAAATATGCATAATCCCAAAACAGGCATTTTTTCACAATAAGTTTATTATTATAAATTAGATTTTTTATTTTTTGAATAATAAAGGTATTATTTATATAATATTTAAAAATATTTATATGGGCAAAATTTATATATTAGATTTAAAATATTTTATTTAGGGGTTAAAATGGAATCCATGAGCTTTCTAGAGATTACAGGACTTATAGCAATAATATTGATTTCAGCTTTTGCAGTAGCAGGAGTTATAGTCGCAATACCGCTATTTAAACTGCTTAACAGAATAAGGCATCTTTCTGAAAAATTAAATCAAAGCCTTATACCAATGGTTGAAAAATTAAATACAACAGTTTCGCATCTAAACTCTGAAGTGGGTTCAATAAGTGAACTGACGCAAAGCGTTTCTTCAATAGTAGAACAGCTTGAAAAGATAATAAGACTTGCAAGGATTCTTATTACAAGTCCAATTATAAAGCTTTTAAGCGCAGCCGCAGGGTTTTCAGAAGTTGTGAAAAAATCAAGTGAAAAAACAAATAAAAATAATAACAGGTAATCATAATTAAAAAAATTGTATAGAAAATATTGAAAAGGGAGGTTATGAATGAGCGCAGGTAAAAAAAATTATGCCGGAGAAATTGCGATAGCACTATTTGCTGGAATAGCTGTGGGCACACTGGTAGGAATACTTGTTGCCCCAAAATCAGGTAAAGAAACAAGAAAAGATATACTTGAAAAAAGTGAAAAATTTGTTGAACTGAGCAGGGAAAATATTTCAGAATTTGTTGAAAAATCCAGAAGCCTTGCAGAGGCCGGAAAACAGAAAATTGAAGGACTTGTTATGAAGGGCGAAGAAATGATTGAAAAGGGCAAAAAGAAGGCTTCAAGCACCGCATCTAAAATAAAGCAGGTTGTAAAGGAAAGTAAAGAAGCAGCAAAAAAAACAGAGGACTATCTGACATAAGAAAGAAATATGATTGATACCAGACTTGTTAAAAAAATCTTAAATATACTTCTAAAAAGCGGTGGAGACTTTTCTGAAATATTTATTCAGAAAAAAACCAGCAACAGCCTCAATATTGAAGACGGTAAAATTGAAAATGTGAGCAGCGGTTTTGAATTAGGATGCGGTTTAAGGCTTATATCAGAAGACAGCACTTTTTATGCATATGTCGATTCTCTTCAGAGTGATAAACTTATAAATGCTGCAAAAATACTGAGTGCTGCAGTTAACTGTTCCACTATGTTAAAAGCGCTTGATTTGACAAAAAAAATATATCCTCAACAGCTTATAATAAAAAAATATCCTTCAATTTATCCGCAAACCATCAAAAGTGAATATCTTGTTGAGGTAGACAGGAATGCCCGTGATTTTGATAATAAAATAATACAGGTAAGCGCAGGTATTTCTGATATTGAAAGTGAAGAATTTATTGCAAATTCTGAAGGTTTGTTGACTGAAAACAGCAATGTCAAAGTTTTCTTTTCAGTCAACGTAATAGCTGAAAAAAAAGGAGAGATAAGGACAGGGTACAAATCTATTGGCAAAACATGCGGATACGAAATTTTTGATAATAAAAAACCATATGATGCTGCTCTTGAGGCTGCAGGCATTGCAGTTAAAATGCTTGATGCAATAAATGCTCCTGCGGGAAGCCTGCCGGTGGTAATTGGTCCGGGGTTCGGGGGAGTTATATTTCATGAAGCATGCGGACATGGGCTGGAAGCGGATGCAATAGTAAAGGATGCATCTGTTTACAAAGACAAAATAGGAAAAAAAATAGCAAATATAAAAATTAATGCGATTGATGATCCCACAATAGCGGGACATTGGGGCTCTTATGTCGTTGATGGTGAAGGATTCCCATCCTCTAAAACGCTTCTTATAGAAAATGGCGTGCTTAAAAGCTATATAACAGACTTAAAATCTTCAAAAAAACTTGGTTTGTCGCAAACAGGCAACGGCAGAAGACAGTCTTACAGGGATATACCACTTCCAAGAATGAGCAACACTTATATAGAAAAAGGCAGTGAAAGTCCGGATGATATAATCCGCTCAGTAAAAAAAGGCATATTTGCAAAAGAATTTGCAGGTGGGCAGGTTGACCCTGCAACAGGCGATTTTGTTTTTGGGATAAGTGAGGGTTATATTATTGAAAACGGTAAAATATCCGAGCCTGTAAAAGGCGCAACGCTAATAGGTAATGGTCCTGAAATACTGGAAAAGATTGTATCAGTTGCAGATAATCTTGACTTTGCACCCGGCTTTTGCGGAAAAGCCGGGCAGTCAATTGCTAATGAGGTTGGCCAACCAACAATACTTGTTGAAAGAATGACAGTCGGAGGTACTGCAGTTTAATTGAGAGAAAAAAAATCAAAAATATTAGATTATTGCGATAAAGCAGCTGGCATGCTTGCTTTTAAGAATGCTGGACAATTTGAAGTATATGGCATTTCTTCAACACATAATGAAGCAGGCATATTTAATGAAAATATTGAAAATCTTTCATTTTCAGATACCAAGGGTCTGGGAATACGTATTTTTAAAAATGGGAGAATAGGATATTCCTACACTTCAAATCTTGAAGATTCTGAGATAAAAGAGTGCATTGAAAGAGCAGCAGATAATTCAGAAGTTTCAACAGAAGATATCTATAATTATCTTCCGGAAGAATCGGAATTTTTCTATCCTAAAGAAATTGTAGACCGCAAATGTCTCTTTTCAGAAAAGTTTAATGATTTTTCAATTGAACAAAAAATAGAAATTGCGAAAAGTCTTGAAAAAAAAGCAAAAAAAATAGATAAAAGAGTCAGTGCTGTTGCAGACCTAATATATGATGATTCAATCTCAGAGACAGCAATTGTAAACTCTGCAGGATTTAGGGACAGTTATAAATCAACTTCTGCTTTTTTATATATAAGCGTAATTTCAAGGGATGATTCGGATACTTCCACAGGTGATTATTTTGACTGCGCAAGGGACATGTCCTCTTTTGATATTGATGATATCGCTTATAATGCCGTTACAAGATCCACATCGCTGCTTGGTGCAAAAAAAATTAAATCTCAAAAAATGGATCTTTTGCTGGATTCTTTTGTCTCTGCCCAGTTTTTACAGGTGCTTGCAGGTATTTTAACTGCAGATGCGGTACAGAAAGGAAGATCTTTATTCAGGGGCAGGATAGAAAGCAGGATATTTAATAAAAATATCAATATAATCGATGACGGGACATTAAGCTATGGCCTTTCTTCAAGACCATTTGATTCAGAGGGCGTACCAAAAGGCAAAACTGTAGTTTTTGAAGATGGGGTATTAAAGACATATCTTTACAACTCATATACTGCAAGAAAAGATAAAAGGCCCTCCACCGGTAATGCAGCCAGGGCATCATATAAATCACCTCCTCATACCGGAATATCCAACTTTTATCTTTTAAACGGCATTACTTCATTTTCCGACATGATAAAAAAGACAAACAGGGGACTTTATGTTACGGACATTATAGGAGTGCATTCCGGAATAAATCCAATATCTGGCCAGATAAGTGTAGGAGCAAAAGGACTTTTAATTGAAAAGGGCGGGATTTCCTGCCCGGTAAAAGAAATAACAATTGCAACAGATATATTAAGTTTTTGCAGCAGTATAACTGATATCGGAAATGATTTAAAATTTATGCCTGCAGGAGGTTATACAGGCAGTCCTTCTGTTCTTGTAAAAAATATAACTGTCAGCGGCAGCTGATTATACGGTTTTCAAAACTTATAGTATTATAAAAATCATTAAAACAGCTATGGAAGGGTTACGAATTGGAAATTGTTAAAGCATGCGTGCTTGGCATAGTCCAGGGGTTAACTGAGTTTTTTCCAGTCAGCAGCTCAGGGCATCTTGTAATAACGCCATTTATTTTAAACTGGAGCTATATACCTGTTTTTTATACCGTACTGCTTCATTTTGCCACATTGCTTGCACTTGTAACAGTATTTTATAGAGACATCATCAGTATGATCAGATATTTCTTCAAAGGTCTTTTTAGCAGAAAGGCCAGAAGAGAAAATTATTTTACTCTAGCTGTTTTAATAATCATTGCTTCAGTTCCGGCAGCAATAACCGGGTTTCTGCTGGATGATTTTATAGAAGGCTTTTTTTCAAATCCTGCATATGTTGCTTCATTTTTACTTATCACTGCTGTTTTTCTATTTTCGGGGGAGTATATAGGCAGGAAAATTGAAATTAAAAATTATAATGCTGGCATGAAAAGATTCAATATTTTTGAAAAAACTGTTTTAGGCAGCGAAGCTGAAAATAAACAACCTTATAATAAATCAGGTCATCTTATAGCTATTGCAGCAGGCATAGGGCAGGCCATAGCAATTTTTCCTGGCATTTCAAGGTCAGGCACCACTATTTCTTTTGCAAGATGTTTTGGGATAAATAGAGAGGCATGCGTAAAATTTTCATTCCTGATGTCTATACCCGTTATATTTGGAGCTTTTATTTTTGAAATTCCTGATATTTTAAATGCTTTAGACTCTCCGGAAAAGTTAAATTATACTCCGATGATTGCAAGTTTTATTTTTTCATATTTAAGCGGTCTTTTTGCAATTAAATTCCTGGTCAGGCTTTCAAAGAACAGAAATTTTAATTTTTTTGCATTGTACTGTATTCTTTTATCATTGACAGTATTTATACTGATTTTTTTAAGAAAAATCTAAAAATATTTATAAGGAGAGTAATAGAAAATGAAAGGTATAATTTTAGCCGGAGGTCTTGGTACAAGAATGTATCCATGTACAAAAGTAACAAACAAGCATTTGCTTCCTGTATTTAATAAACCAATGATATACTATCCCCTTCTTACAATGGTTAAGGCATCACTAAAGGACATAATGATCGTTACTGGAGGAAATTACGCTGGTGATTTTTTAAGAATAATTGGTAATGGAAAAGAATTTGGATTAAAAGATATAAGCTACACCTATCAGGAAGGTGAAGGGGGTATCGCAGATGCATTGAAGCTTGCAGAGAACTTTGCCGAAAATGATAAAATATTTGTGATGCTTGGGGATAATATAATTGAAGACAATATAAAAGAAGATATAAAAAGTTTTGAAGCGCAGCCCTCAGGGGCAAAAATATTTTTAAAGGAAGTAGATGATCCTGAAAGATTTGGTGTTGCTGAAATAGAAAACGGCAGGGTTATAAATATAGAAGAAAAGCCCAAAAAACCTAAAAGTAACCTTGCAGTAATAGGGCTTTACCTTTACGATAATACTGTTTTTGATATTATAAAGACTTTAAAACCCTCGGGCAGGGGCGAGCTTGAAATAACTGATGTCAATAATGCATACATTAAAAAAGGCAATATGACTTATGCAATAATAAAAGGCTGGTGGACTGATGCAGGGACATTTGAATCTTTACTTAAGGCAAGTAATCTTGTGGCGAAAAAAGAAGGCTTTGAATTTTAATTAAAATAGAGGAAAAATATTTTTTAAAAATTGATAAAATCATAGCTTTTTCACCTTTAAAGAATTACATTTTGAGCATCTGATTACTTTAAAACTGGAGCTCCAGCTTTTATCAGAAATATTAAATATCCATGAATAGGTAAAACCGGAACTGCTGAAGTTTTTTTCCTGGTAAATACATGCATTTCCTTTTTCTTCCGCAAACCCTATAAATTTCTCCTCATTTCCGCAATCCATACATTTATACATAATTAACCTTAAATATTAATGATTAATATTATAATTTAGTATTTATTATATCACTTTATCTAGACAAATCAAGTATTTGCTAATTAAATAGTTTGCATTTATTAAATCTAAAAATAATCAATCAATATCATAAAGA
>JAFGMJ010000064.1 GCA_016927635.1 Actinomycetota bacterium | reverse complement strand
GGGCTCGATGATAAACAATTTCATAAAAATACACAGCAGGCTTTCAGGTTCCGGGGATGAAAACATACTCTATCTAAAAAAGAATTACAGAAATTCTTTGCAAATAAATTCACTATGCAGGGATTTCATAAGTTTAAATGAATACAGGATAAAGAAAGAATCACTGCCTAAAAACAGAGCAAGCAATAACAGTAAAGCAGGTTTTAATGCACTGCCTGTCTTAAAAGAATCAGGCGATGTCCTGGAAGAAGTAAAGTTTATAAGTGATTATGTAAAAAAGCTTATTGTCATAGAAAAAGTCAAACCTGAAAAAATATGCATTGTTATAAAAGGCCTGGGTTATAAAACAGATATTCTTGAAAATAACCTTTCGGCAAGCAATATCCTGTTTATAAGAAGAGGAACAAGGAATGTGCTTGATAATAAATATGTAAAATATATGCTTGATTTTGCAAGTCTTGCCGGCAGTTTAAAACTATTGCACAAAAAAAATATTGATGACGCTTTACAAGATGAAAAGTCTTCAGAAAATGCGCTTCAAAAGAGTGGTTTATATGAAATATTAAATAGGCTTTTAATTCGTTTGCTTTCATCTGAAATTACAGGCATCAATCCGGTCTTTGTAAGAAGGATAGCTGCAGGATATGGCAACATCTTGAAAATAATAGATATTAAAAACAGTACTGATGAGTGTTTAATCGATGTGGTTTTAAAAGACACAGTATCCTGTGGCTCAGGTTATAATGAAGATTTTTTAAAGGCTGAAAAATTCATATCAAGACTTAAAACTTTTTTAAATCTTGAAGGTATCAGCGCATATGATTTTTTCATCAGGCTTTTATATGAAAGGCAGGCCGGCATAATAAGATATTTTACAGATGATATAAAAATACCGGTTTTAAAAAAAGAGGGCATGCTGGGCACCATAGGTGATTTTTTAACTTCTGTCAAATTATTCTGCAAAAATAATAAATCTGCAAACAGCATCAGTGATTACCTCGTTTTTCTTAAAAATATAATTGAGAGCGGTTTTATTGAGGAGATAGAAGAAAGCACAAAAAGCAGCACTGTGCCGGGATATATAAATATAATGAGTTATCATCAGTGCAAGGGCATGGAATTTGATGCAGTTTTATTGCCTTTTATAAATAAAGATTACCTGCCTTCCGCATTTAAGGATAATCAGTTATATGATATGCAGATATTTAATTATATTTCTGAAGGCAAAACCTTGCCTGCAGATACTCTCAGGAAAAGACATTATGAAGACGAACGAAAACTTTTTTATACAGGCATTTCCAGGGCGAAGAGATTTCTTCTTATCACTTCAAATGCAAATGAAGGCAGGTCTGCATTTTTTGAAGAAATGAGGCTTATATACAATTACAATTATAAAAAAAACCATGTGAACGGAAATAATAAAAAAAATCCTGCCGCCGTTTCAGCTCTGAAATCAGAGGGTAAAATGGATGCAAATAAAAAATCCTCCTTGATAATGAACGCATATCTTGCCAGGAAAAAAGCTAACGTAATAGCATATAAATTATTTGCAGGCAAAAATATTGATAAGGAAAGCTTATATAAGACTCTTGCTTATATTAAATTATTCTACCCTACTTGTAATTGGTGGAGATTAAGGGCAGAGACCGAAAATAATAAAAATCCCTCTGGCATTTATGAAAACAGATTTTCATATACCTCACTTTCTACTTATTCTGAATGCCCGGCAAAATATAAATACCGCTATTATTTTTCATTAAAGGAGGATAAAAGTATTTCTGTCAGGGTAGGGACTATATATCATGCAATATTAAAAAAATTTTATGACCAAAATACCGGTGGCTTGAGCTGGGGCAAACTGGAAAATATAATAAATTCTGAATTTAGTCCGGAAGAGTTTAATTTCCCCTACCTTTATAATGAGCTTGCCTTAAAGGCTATTGATGATTTCAGGAATTATTTCAACTCATATGCCTGTCATGAAAATGGGGATATTTTTATGGAGAAGCCTTTCTTTTTTTATATTAATGATAAAATCATAAAAGGAAGGGTCGACAGTATACGCCTTGATGGAAAAGATAAGCTTATACTTACAGACTTCAAATCCGGAAAAAAAAATTCTGCTTATTCAGACGCTGAAAATGAGATACAAATGCCCCTATACTGGCTTGCATTGAAAAAGAGCCAGGCTTTTTACAATTGCAGGGATAAAAATCTTGTGTTTAAGTATATTTTCCTCGGTGGCGAAAAAACTGATGAACTGGTATTTGACTATGATTTATTTGATTTTGATGCCTTTGAATTAAAAATAATAAAAATTATTGAAAAAATAGAAAAAGAAGAATTCCGGCAGGGGCCAAAGAGCAGGTTTTTATGCAAAGACTGCGCTTTTAATTTAATATGTAAAATAAGACATGAACCAGAAAATTAAAAAAATAACCAGGACAAAACAGCAGAAAAGCATTATTTCAAGCACAGACAAAATAAAGAGGATAATAGCCTGTCCGGGTTCCGGTAAAACTTATGTCCTTGCACACAGCATAGCAGAAATCATCAATAATGGATTTTGCCAGCCTCAGGAAATACTTGCAATAACTTTTACAAAAAATGCTGCTGAAAATATGGTGCGCAGAGTAAGAGAACTTTTAAATAAGGATATCGATTATAACGCCATAAATATTTTCACTTTTAATTCTTTCGGCAACATGATTATATCAGAGAATAATTTTGAAATGGGGCTTGGAAGTGATTACAGGCTGATAAATATTTCGAAAGCATGGCAGATACTTTATTCAGTGTTAAAACAGGCAGAATTAAAAAGTATAAAGGTTAAAAAAGACACGGGGAAATTTTTAAATGATGTCCTTTTATACATACAGGACCTGAAAAACAATCTGATATCTGTTAAAGACCTTAAAACTTACACAGGAAAGCGCCTTGATATTTTTGAAAATTTTGCCAGCCGGGCTTTAATCAACCAGGAACTGGAAATAATGCAATACCAGGAAGATCTTGCAATGCTTTATGAGGAATATGAGAATAATAAAAACAGCAGCAACCTGATAGATTATAATGACCACATATTCAAACCCTACCAGCTCTTTTTAAGCAACAGCGATATCTGCAGCAAATATAAAAAAAGATATAAATATATTTTTATTGACGAATTCCAGGACACTGATGCCGCCCAGGCATATCTTATTGCAATGATTTACGATCCTGGGAGCTGTAATATTACTGTGGTAGGAGATGATGACCAGGGAATATATTCTTTTCGTGGGGCCTGTATTGAAAACATACTAAATTTCCATAAATGGGATTGTTTCTCTGAATTAAAAGTTAAAGATTTTTTACTTACCACAAATTTCAGAAGCGGGTCAAATATTGTCAATGCCCTGCAAAGTGTTATCTCGGGAAATAAAAAAAGATTTCCTAAAAGTTTTGGTACCGGCGATTCAGGTAAAAATTCGGCAGTTTTCTTTTCATATTATAATACAAAATTTGATGAGGCATTAAGTATTGCTGATAACATAAATCATCTTCTTTCTTCAGGTTTTAAGCTGAAGGATATAGCTGTAATTTCAAGGAGGAAAAATTTTAAAAACATAACCGCTGCGCTTGATAAAAAAGGAATCAGGTACGAGCTTATAAGCAGAAGGGGTTTCTTTTTTGAGCCTGAAATTCTTTTTATAATATCCTGGCTGATTTTGCTTTATGATATTTTTAATGAGCAGCATCTTATATATTTGCTGCAGTCTGAAAAATATAAAATCTCGGACAGGGACATATTCTTCCTTAAAAATAAAAATATTGCGTCAGGGCCGGATATTTTCCCGGATACTGGCCCTATTAAATGCAGCAGCACTGAAAAACATTTAATCGATGAGGTATTGGATTATAAAAATAACAGTTTTTTAAGCAAAAGCTGCTGCTTAAGGCTTAAAGAATTTGCAGAAGAATTCAATTTTTATATGAGTCAG
>JAFGMJ010000063.1 GCA_016927635.1 Actinomycetota bacterium | reverse complement strand
GTTGAAACAAATTTTTTATAAATAATCTATATAATAATCATAATTATATGATTTCTAATTATAGTTATATGATTATTAGATTTTATTTTAAAAAATCAGTAAAATATTGTCAAGCTATATAAATTTAAAAAAAGGACAGTTCAATGAAAGCTGCATTTTTGAGCGGCCCGGGCATTATTGAAATAGGCGATTGCAGCCGGCCAAAGATGGGGCCGGAGGACTTGCTTATCAAAATAAAAAGAGTCTGTATTTGCGGTTCTGACAATCATATTTATAATAATACGGAAATAGCAAAATCTAAAGTCAAATTGCCTTTTATTCTCGGCCATGAATGTTCAGGAGAAGTCATTGAATTCGGCAATGAAGTAAAAGGTTTTAAAAAAGGAGACAGGGTCGCAGTCGAGCCTTCCTCTTTTTGCGGCAAATGCCCTTATTGCTTAACAGGAAGATATAATCTTTGCGACAATTACGGTTTTCTTGCGGCTCCTCCTGACACACATGGAGCTTTCCGTGAAATCATTTCACATAATTACCGCAACTGTTATAAACTTACAGAAAACATGACATACAAACAGGGCGCACTTGTTGAGCCTGTATCCATTGTTGTGCAGGCTTTCAATATTTCCGGATTCAATATAAACGATGATGTGCTAATACATGGAGCCGGCCCCATAGGGCTGATGACTCTCATGCTTTTAAAAACAATGGGCGCGGGTAATTGCCTCATTACAGATATAAATGATTTCAAGCTTAAAACAGCAGAAAAACTTGGTGCTGATTTCACTTTAAATCCCATGCGGAACAGGCTAAACGATATTGTATCAGACATCACGAAAGGTAGGTTTTTCCCTTTAATTTTTGACACTGTGGGAATACAAAAAACTTTAAACGACAGTATCTTTTTAGCCGGGAAAAATGCAACGATAGTAATCATCGGTATTTCAGATGAGAAGGCATCTTTTGATATAGTAGATATCATAAGCAAGATGCTTGTCATAAAAGGCACCACTGATTTTGTTAACTGCTTTCCTAAGGCAATAAGACTTATTTCAGATAAAAAAATAAACGCTGATGCTGTAGTAACAGATAGCTACAACTTTTCAGATATAAATGAAGCATTTATCAACATGAACAAAAATGGCAAGACAATCAAGACAGTAATAAATTTTGATAATATTTAAATCATCTGCTTTTAATTTATTTTTAGCAAAATCGATATTTTAATCTTTCAACAGGCAGCTGCTGCTTTTATTGATTTATTATTTTTTTGATAATCTTTTAAATTGTTTTAAATAAATTATTTTTATAAAATTGAAAATTAAAATATAAAAATAATTTGAAAGGGGCTCAGTATGGAAGTTAATTTATTATTCCAGCCATCTTACACAATGGCAAATGTAAAACTCTCATCAGGTGAAGAAATAAAAGCAGAATCAGGAGCAATGGTCTCAATGACAGAAGGCATTGCTCTTGAAACAAAAATGCAGGGCGGTTTTTTTAAAGCGCTTGGAAGATCTGTTCTTGGCGGAGAGTCTTTTTTCATGAATACGTTTAAAGCTGGCCCTTCCGGCGGAGAAGTCAATTTTGCGCCTGCCCTGCCGGGCGATATGTTCGTAATAGATCTTGAAAAACCCATGCTTGTGCAGTCGGGAAGCTATATAGCATCAGAAAATAGCGTGGATATCGATACAAAATTTGGCGGCGCTAAAACTTTTTTTGCATCTGAAGGTCTATTTCTTTTAAAGGCAAGCGGTTCAGGCAAGCTGCTTTTATCAAGTTTCGGCGCAATAAACGAAATACTGCTTGCAGATGGAGAAAAACATACTGTGGATACCGGTCATTTTGTAGCGTTTGATGAAGGTGTCGGTTTCAATGTAAGGAAAATAGGCGGAATGAGATCAACACTTTTCAGTGGCGAAGGTCTTGTTGTAGATATTACAGGGCCGGGAAGAATACTTATTCAGTCAAGATCGCAGGATTCTTTCCTGGGATGGCTTATACCTAAACTGCCGAAAAACAACAGTTAAATCCTGTTGATTGTTTTGAAGCCTTGATTTATTTAAAATATGCGGGTTTTTTGGCCATTTATTTGTTTTCTGGATTTTAAATATTTTAAAAAGATTTGCCAAATATGATTGGCGGTAACGGGGGTCCGGTGGAAATTTTAAGGGATGCAGGTTTTATAATAGGCAGCTATCTTGTTGGAGCAATACCATTCTGCTATATTCTGGGTAAAATGATAAGCGGCAAGAAACTGACCGAAATAGGAGATAAAAACCCTGGCGGATGGAATCTTGTATTCAATGTTTCAAAAATCTGGGGCTTTCTTGGAATTATCCTTGACATGGCAAAAGGATACTTTGCCTATTATCTTGCTTATAAATTCACATCTGCATTTATGCTGCCAGCCATTTCGTTACAGCATAACGAGCTCATTGCAATTATTGCAGGATGCGCATCAGTAGCAGGGCATAATTATTCTCCATATATGAAATTCAAGGGAGGAAAAGGTATAGCCACATGGGGCGGCCTTGTCATTGCCTCTCATTACCTGGCATTGCCTTTTGGCGCAGTATCTCATTTAATAGGGCTTTTAATAGGCGCAGCAGGTCTGCTTGTCGGACTGTTTTTGGCAAGAAATATGATATGGGCAGTTGGCCTTGGAATAGTTTTTGCAGGAGTGTCCCTGTGGATTTTTGAAAGCAGTTTTATATTTGGAATTATGGCAGCCGTGCTGCTTATAATAATGATTCCAAAACAGGTAAACAGAAATATTCCTATCGGTATTAATTTTAAATTCAGGAAAGAAGCTTCCCTGGGTGATCTTTTCAAGCCGAAAGTAAGATAAAAAGCCAGGATATTATTTTTTAGAATCACTGAAAGCCTGTTTTTATTTCCTTGTAATTATTTTGTTGCAAATAGAATTAATATTTGACGGTTTCACAGCTTTCATCAACAAGCTCTGCATCATCATCAGCCGTTATATTATATGTCCTTCCCTTCCAGGAAATGCCTTTGCGGAATTTTGCCTGTACGTAACTGTTTACAGCAATGACAAGCATATAACATATTGAAACAGGCATTAAAAATGCATCCAGTATCTTTATTTTAAACCTCAACGCAAGAACTATTTTTATTGCAAGTATAATAATTACCTGGATTATATTTAAAACTATTAAATGACTGGACCAGCCAAGAAATAACATGCCCAGCGGGAGCGTAACGAACGGGAAAAGAAAAAAAACTGAAAATGCTGTCATGGCCACAGCTTCCATCACGGCGCTGTAATTGAAGGCAGCATATATAAACTTTGTAAAACCGTTCATAACCTCTTTTAAATCCCTGTACATCCTGCAGAATATATTTTCGCTGCCATCAAAAACCATATATTTGAATCCGGATTTTTTTATCTGTTTTGAAAGGTGTATATCCTCAAGGACTTCAGATTTTATAGACTCGTGTCCGCCCATTTGGCTGTAAGCCTGCTTTTTAAACATGAAAAACTGTCCTATCCCTGTGCTTAAAAAACCGCCTTTTGCATATCTGACAAGAACAAGGGGCATAAATGAAAGTATTGCAAAATTTATAAAGGGTACCGTCATCCTTTCATGAAGCGTTACGGTTATCTGCTTGGGATAAACAGAAATCGCATCAAGTTTATTGGCAACTATTGCAGCAAGGGATCTGCTTACAGTATCATTTGAATGCACTGTATCGGCATCAGTAAAAATAATATATTGCCCTTTTGCTTGCCAGGAAAGCTGCTGGCATGCCCAGCACTTGCCCATCCAGCCCTTTTTTAAAGGTCTGCCGCGTACAAGCTTTATCCTGCTGTCCTTTTCTGAAAGCCTGCCCACTATTTCAGATGTGGCGTCACAGGAATTATCATCAAGCACAATAATTTCAATATTTTTATAATCCTGCCTTAAAAAAGAAGACACGCATCTGTATATATTTGCTTCTTCATTTCGCGCAGGTATTAAAACAGAAACAAGCGGCGGGTTGCTGTAAAAGCTTTGCGGCAGAGAATAATTTCGTATGTTCCGGAAAAAGAACATATTGACAATAAAATTTATAAATATAAAACCTAAAATACTTGCAATTATGTAATGATAGTAAAGCATCTTTTTTGCTATATTTTTAATAATGCATTACTTTTTATTTAATTAATAAGCACCTTTAATAGTTATTTGTAAATAAAAAATAACCGAACTGCAATATATAAAATATATTATATTTAAGACGCCGGTTTTAATTAATAGTTTGAAAAACTTTTAAGAAATTTTTAAAAAAAAGTAATTAAAAGATTTTTCTGCTTAAATGAGTTTATCGTCCACTTTTTTTAAAAAGTCATTCAGCTTTACCACAAACCTGCTGTGGGTCCCCTCACCTATTTTTTCCCTGCTGTCATATGCTTCTATATTGAATTTAAGCTTTGCCCCGGATATCTCTACAAGCTCAGCTCTTGCGCGCACCTCCATGCCAACCGGTGTGGCCGCAATATGCCTTATATCGACTTTTGTCCCGACAGATGCATAGCCTTCAGGAAGCCTGCTGTCCACACAGTTAATTGCTGCTGCCTCCATCAGCCCTATCATAGCAGGGGTGGCATAAACCCTGACTGTTCCGCTGCCATATTTCAATGCTGTGTTCTCATCAGTGACCCTTGCAGAAACCTCACCTTCCATACCCGGTTTTAAATTGAACTCATTCATAGAGACCTCGCTGTTTATTTTTTAACATGAAAATAAAATACGGCACAGCAACAGGCGGTTACGGATAAAAAAATCAGTATGCGTAAAGGTTTCCATACGGCCTGTGTGTGTATGGGGCTAATTT
>JAFGMJ010000062.1 GCA_016927635.1 Actinomycetota bacterium | reverse complement strand
CTTTCACATTACTTTTCAACAGAATTATTAATTAGCAAATGGAAAAAGCAATTTATGACATACTCCTTGTATCACTGTTTATTATTTCAGTGCTTGTATTTATTGTATTATTTTATATCAATGCGCCATATGGAAGGTTTACAAGTAAAAACTGGGGTATTCGCATTCACCCGAAAATAGGCTGGTGTATTATGGAATTTCCTGCTTTTTTTATTATGCTTTTTTATTTTTTTACGGGAAATAAAAAAACCAGTATTGTGGCAATTGTATTTATACTTATGTGGTCTGCCCATTATTTCCAGCGGACATTTATTTATTCACTTCTCCTTAAAAGTAATAAGAATAACTTCCCTGTAATGGTAGTAATATTTTCAATACTCTTTAATACTCTTAATGGTTATTTAAACGGCAGGCATCTTTTTTATTTTGCACCGGCATATAACACAGACTGGCTCAGGGACCCAAGGTTTATTGCGGGCGCTCTTATCTTTGCGGCTGGTTTTACAATCAACATATACTCTGATTTCCTTTTGCGCAGCCTGCGTAAAAAAGGCGATGAAAATATGTATAAAATCCCGTTTGGCGGATTTTTCAGGTATATATCAAGTCCAAATTATTTCGGTGAGATAATGGAATGGATAGGATGGGCAATTGCCACATGGAGCCTTCCAGGCCTGGCGTTTGCTGTTTTTACAATAGCAAATCTTGCTCCCAGGGCATTATCTACCCATAAATGGTATATTAATAATTTTCCTGATTATCCAAAAAATCGCAAAGCCCTTATTCCTTTTATTTTATGATTTTTCGATGGGTTGATTTATTATTATATTTGTTTATAATTTCCCTAAACAATAATTAAGCAGTAAAGATACAGCCAATACAGCATGAGTTTAGATAAAAAGGAAAAATATTACACTTTGATTGTGCACTCCGATGCAGACAGTAAAGTCTGGAGTGTAAAAATCCACTATAACTGGCTTCGGTTTGCATTTATATTCATCAGCATAGTAATGATTTCAATTTTTACCCTAGTTGCAAATATATATCTTGTCAGAAATGAGCTTAACGACAAAATAGCCGAGCTTGACCGTCTTCAGGAAAAAGTCAGCTATAAGGCTGTTGAGATTGCAAATCTTGAAAATAAATCCAACGAGATAAAAGCCAAGACAAAACTGCTTGAAGAATACCTGGCGCAGGTTGAGGATCTTGATAAAATGGTCAGGGACATTACCGGCAAAGGTGGTTATGAAGGCGATATTGCAATATACACTTCTGATCTTAATGCAGATATTGACATTCAAAACGACAGCGATGAGATTTTTTATTATGATTTTACTCATGCAGAGGATCTTGACAGCATAAATGATGTCCTGGATGAACTTATTGCAAAAGCTCCTGAAATGTCTGTCAAACTTTCCCAGGATAAACAACACATGGAAGACCATATATACATGATTGATCACACGCCATCTGTTTGGCCTTCATCAGGTATCATTTCAAGTGTTTTTCATGAGTACAGGGGAAATGGCCATTACCACGGGGGCATTGATATTGCAAACAATGTGGGTACAGAAGTTAATGCGGCGGCATCAGGAGTCGTTATTTTTGCTGCAAGAAACAGGGGCTTTGGAAATGAAGTAATAATTCATCATGGTTTTGGTTATATGACAGTATATGCGCACTTAAACAAAATACTGGTTGAAGTTGGACAGGAAGTAAACAAGGGAGATAAAATTGCTGAAATGGGCAACACCGGTTATTCCACAGGCCCTCATCTTCATTATGAAGTTATAAAGGATAACGCACAGGTAGATCCGATGGAATATCTTCCCTAGCATTTAATTTTTTAAGACTTAATTATACTATCAGGCCTAATTAATAGTTTTATTACCACATTATTTAATAACCCGGGAGGCAAATATTATGTTGCTTTTCAGTAAAAAAAAATCAATTTTTAGACATTGTACAGTAATTTCACCCATTTTGCGCAAATATTCAGTGATTTTCTTTGTATTTATATTTATGCTTATTTTTGCCGGCTGCTCAGATGCCACTGCAACCCAGCAGGCTGAAAAAATACAGGATCAGCAGAGCCAGCCCGCACCGGAATCAGCCGGGACCTCCCAGCAGCAGGAACAGACAGCACAGGATGAAGAACCTCAGGAAGAAAGCCAGGCTCAAGACAGTGCTGTTTTGGATATACCAGCTGCGCTCAGCCAGGATGCATCGGGAAATTTTATTGCTGATGGAATAATAAGCGATGAGGAATATTCAGGATATTCTGATATGGACGGATTTGAGGCTTACTGGGCAAGTGATAGCAATAATATATATTTTGCAATGAAGGCGAAAACCGTGGGATACCTGGCAATAGGAATACAGCCGGGAAGTATGATGAAAGATGCAGATATGGTTTTAGGTTTTGTCGACAGCATTTCTGTGGCAATTTATGACATGTACAGCACGGGAAATTTTGGGCCGCACCCGCCGGATATAGAGCTTGGCGGAAAAGATGACATAATCGATTTTGCCGGCAGCGAGCAGAATGGCTATACCATTATTGAATTTAAAAGACTCCTTTCGACCGGTGATAAATATGATAATGATATTTTAACTGGCGCAAATAAAATAATATGGGCATATGGAAATTCTGATACGCCAGATGGCTCGCATACAAAAAGAGGGTATGGCCAGATAGAGATAAAATAAATCAAAACTGGATAAATGATTAAATTATTTTCCCGGAAGTATAGCTTCTGTGAGATGGCCTCCAAGCTTTCCAAGCAAGACACCGCAGCCTGCTGAAATAATGCTTAAAAGCAGTATTATTATCTTTATATTGAATGGGCTCAATCCGTATGTAAGCGCAATTACAGGCATCGCAACTGCTGCCATTAAAAAAATAATGCTTATATAAATCTTGCTCAAAAGAGCAGGCCTTTTTATTTTTTTAAATCTTAAAATACCGTCAAAAATACCTGATATGAGCCCTCCTGTAACAAAAAAAGGAAGTGCTACAGACATGGCAACTATAGCGCTATTTAACAGTTCAGCAATTTTTCCGCCGGTAAAAAGACTAATAATTATTATAGCTAAAATAAATACTGAGATGGCGACTGAAAAATGCACTGTAACTGGATGCAAATGAAGCTCAAGCAGCTTCCGTCTTTTAGGGGGAATCTTATCTGTAAATTGTTCAAAGAATTTTTTATCTACACCACACGCCGGACAAACAGTTTTTAGATTTTCAGCCCTTATTTTATAACCGCACGCCTTGCAGACAAGAATAATGTTTTTACCATATTGCATTGTTGGTTCCGTTATTATTTTTTTAAATCATTTCTATGAATACCCATTATATTCTAAACATGCATATATTTGTATAAAGTAAAAAAATTTATAGATTTCATTTTTTTTGATGCTATAATCACATAGAAATATTTAAAAATCTTAAAAAACCCTGGAAGGTAAAAATGTTTTCAAAAAAAGATGGAGAAAATGTTATGAGCAAAACCCTGACCATAATTGCTGAAGGTGTCCAAATCGAGGGAAAGATTATATCTCAAGGCTCTACAAGAGTTGACGGAATAGTAAACGGTGAAATAATATCGGATAAAGAATTCATAGTGGGCAAAGAAGGAAAAATAAAAGCAACTGTAAGAACTGCAAATGCAATAATTTCCGGTAATTTTGAAGGCGAGATGATTGCATCCGGAGAAGTTGAAATAACATCTACAGGCAGATTTATTGGGAAACTTTTCCAGAAAGAGGCCCTTCTTACAATATCAAAAGGAGGACTATTTAAAGGAGAAAGCATAATTTCTGACAATAAGGAAATCTCCAAGGCTGCATCTGTGCAAAAAGATGAGAAAAAAGAACCAATCGGATAATTTCATAAATCTTGTTCTGGATTAATTTCAGAATAAATATTAATTTTCCGAGCCTTCAATTACATCATGTTGATAATTGCTGATAAGATATTCTATGCATTCTTTTTGTCTTCGAAGTTTTTCATTTAATATAAAATCCCTGCTGAAACCAATTTTGCCCAGCATTATCCAGTATTCTTCTGAAAGAAGTATATCTTTAATACTCTCTTCTATAACTGATGAATTGTTTTTCATTATATAACTCCTTTTTTGGCAAAAATAAAAACCCTTATTTTAAATTAATTAATAAAAAATCTGTCATTTAAAAAGGACACATTATTAAAGAAATTGCAGGGGCTTTATTTCTGTATAAAAAGCTTAAAATGAGGGCGGCTTATTAAATTACTATTTTGCTGTGATGTTTAGCTGTATTTAAAAATTTGCAAGCCTGCATTTAAAAAATTCATTGACTTTATTTAGTCTTCTTAAAAATCTTTGTTCCAGCGATTCGGCGCTTTTCCATAAAACTGCTAAAACTGCACTATTATCTGTATAATCATTGTAAAGGCAATAATACATTTTAAATTTTTCAAGAGCGCAAAGATATATTTTTAGCGATGGCCTTATAAATGCAGGAGCTTTAATATCTTCTAGCTCTGAAATATAATTTTTATATAAATCAGAAATAATCTCAGCATAGACCTCTTTAAGTTCATTATTTTTAAATTCAAAAACCAGGCTGCTTAAATGATAATAATTATTGTAAAAAGACTTGGAGAAAATATTTAAAAAAACAAGAAATTCATGCAGGTTTTTGTAAAATTTTTTTTCCTGGCCTTTTTGTGATTTTGAATATGTGTTTCTCAAGTTCAATGCGTCATTGAT
>JAFGMJ010000061.1 GCA_016927635.1 Actinomycetota bacterium | reverse complement strand
CCGCGCAATTGTATTTCTTGCTGCTGACGGAGTGATTCCTTCGAATGAGTCCAGAGGATATATACTGCGGCGAATACTTAGAAGGGCTGTAAGATTCGGGAGGCTTCTAAGTATTAAAGATTATTTCTTAAATGACCTTACAGAAATTGTTATTGAAAACTACGGAAAATTTTATCCGGAAGTACTTGATAAAAAAGAAGAAATATGCCGAATTGCAGGAGAAGAAGAAAAAAAGTTTTTACAGACATTAAAGGAAGGGTCAAAGGTTCTTTTTCTGCAGATTGAAGAAATGAAAAAATCCAGTGCCAGGTATCTGGAACCATCTATCGCCTTTAAATTATACGATACATTTGGTTTTCCTGTTGAGCTTACAATGGAAATCCTCCAGGAAAACGGGTTTGATCTTGATATTAAACAATTCAATGATTTTATGACCATACATTCTGAAAAATCGCGAAAGAAAACTGCATTTGACAAAAAGATTGATTTAAACCTTGAGAATTACAAGATGATAGCAAAAAACATTGAAGTTGAGTTTTTCGGATACCAGCACACGGCTGGCAATGCTTCAATAAAATATATTTTTAAATATAATGATGGCAACAGGGCGGAACCTTCTGAAATGATTTGTGAAGGCGACATGGGAGAGATTATTCTTGATAATACTCCTTTTTATGCCGAAAAAGGAGGGGAGATAGGCGACAGGGGGTTAATCAAGGCAAACGGCAATCTTTTTAATGTAGAAGATACCCAGATGCCTGTTGAAGGTATCATTGTACATACCGGCAGGGTAAATAAAGGAGTTTTTAAAGTATCGGATTATGTAAATGCCGAAGTGGATATACAATTCAGGAAAAATATAAGTAAAAACCATACATCGACTCATTTGCTTCACTGGGCGTTAAGGACTATTTTTAATAAGGCAGTTGTGCAGGCAGGTTCTTTTGTGTCTGATGAAAGATTCAGGTTTGATTATACCATTTCTTCTGCTCCGGGCCAGGAGGAACTTGAAAAAATAGAAAAGTTAATAAATGAAAAAATACAAAAGAATGATATTGTAAGGTGTTTTGAGACCACAAAAGAATATGCGCAGGAAATCGGCGCAATTTCGCTTTTTAATGAAAAATACGGGAAATTTGTAAGAGTTGTAGAAATAGATGATTACAGCAGGGAACTTTGCGGAGGCATACATGTAGCAAGGACCGGTGAAATAGGACTGCTAAAGATTTTGTCTGATTCAAGCATTGGGGCAAATACAAGAAGAATTGAAGCCATAACGGGCATTGCCGCATTTAATTATTTAAATTCTTCTTACAGGATATTAAAGGAAATTTCATCCGGTTTTGATTCTGATATTTTTGAAGTTAAAGATAAAATTGAAGCTTTAAAGCAGAATGCTGAAAAACTTGCCCAGGACCTTACAGGCATGCAGGCCAGATCTGTAAAAAATGAGATAATTTCAGATCCTTCAAACACGTTAAATATAAGCAGTGCAAAAATAATAATTTATGATTTTTCAAAAAACCCTGCAGTAGCCGGCATAGATGCAAAAAATATGGGCATTATAGGAGATGAGCTTATAAATGATGCGCCAGGAAAAGCTGTTTTTATATTATTATCAAATATTATAAATTCAAAGCCTGTCATATTGATTTTTGCTTCAAAAGAACTTACTGAAAGAGGCGTAAACTGCTCTGCAATTGCAAAAGAAGCTGGCAAGATTTTAAAAGGCGGAGGAGGAGGAAAACCTGAGTTTGCACAGATAGGCGGCCCTGAAACTACAAATCTTGAACAGGCCATAGATTTTATCAGGGATGAAGTAATAAAATTAGCAGGTTAAAGTTTATATTACAGGAATTATTATGAGACTTCTTGGACTTGATATAGGTCAGAAAAGAATTGGGGTTGCCATTACCGACGAAAATGCAACAATATCATACCCTTTATGTGTTCTTGAAAATACACGGGATATAAAAGAAAAGATCTCTTCTCTGATAGATAAACATAGAATAATTAAAATTATTGTGGGAATGCCGATTAACCTGAAAGGCCAGGAGGGTCATCAGGCTGAAAAAATAAAAGAATTTGTGAATTTAAATTTAAGCGGCATAAAGGTGCCTGTTGTTTATTTAGATGAAAGATTTACCTCAAGCATTTCAGAAAATATTTTAAAAGAGGAGGCATTTCAAAAAAAAAGACATGCTTCAAAATTTAAAAATAAAAGAGCCAGCGGAGAAATTGATAAATTATCCGCATCAATAATATTAAGCGATTATATCGAAAGTGAAAAGAAAAAGAGTCTGTAATGAAATTAAATGCCATAAAGCTTCTTTTGGTATTTTTACCAGCAGTATCTATGTTAATTATATTTTCAGCGGCCCTCTCAGCATGTTTTATACAGCCTGTCGCCGAAGAAAAAGAGACGGTACTTAAAGGCATTGAAGTTGAGGTTGAAATAGCCGAAGGTATGAACCTGACACAGATAGCGGCAATTCTTGAAGATAAAGGCGTTATTGAGGATGCTTTTGTCTTCAGGCTATATGTACAACAAAAAGGCAAAGAAAAAAATCTTCTTCCCGGCAAATATGCGATGATTACCGGCTCAAGCAATGAAGACGTGCTTGAAATCATAATGGCGGGAGAGAAGCAGGTCATTTATAAGCTGGCCATTCCTGAGGGTTATATAATTGAACAGACGAAGGAAAAAATATTAAAGGATATCCCTTTTATAGAGCTTGAAGCGCTTGAAGAGGCTATGGATATAAAAAATTATAATGGATTTTATGGTTTTTTATCGCAGGATATAACAAGCCTTGAAGGTTTTTTATTTCCAAAAACCTATGATGTCACTGTTGATTATACTGCAAATAATGTCATTGAGATGCTGCTGACACAATACCAGATGGAAACACAGCCTCTTGACTACAGTTTTGCTGATGAAAAAGGATATAAAAATTATGATATTTTAAAAATAGCTTCTCTTATTGAAAGAGAGGCGTATATACCCGATGAAAGGCCTTTAATTTCGGCAGTAATACATAACAGGCTTGATGCAGGCATGGCTCTGCAGGTAGATGCAACTGTAAGATATGCCCTCAATAAGTGGGAAGGGATTGTCACATTTGAAGACCTTGAAACAGATTCCCCATATAATACCTATAAATATTCCGGCCTGCCTCCCACGCCCATTTGCAGCCCGGGCCTTGAATCAATTAAAGCTGCACTTGAACCTGCTGATGTTAATTATCTATATTATGTGGTAATTGATGAAAATACCCATGAGCATAAATTCTCTGAGACTTTTGAAGAGCATGTCAATGCAACAAACAAGCAGTGATTATATCATATAAAACTGATGTGTATGGATTTTTTTGATTCTATTTTAAAAGAAGATAAATTCCTTGCTGGAATAAGGCAAAATGCTATCCTGCGCAAAATACCTGTACTGGACAATACTGCAGGCAGGTTTCTTCAAGCTGTCTGTTTTTTAAAAAAACCGGAAAAAATACTTGAAATAGGCTGCGGCATTGGATACTCCACTTATTTTTTACTTAAACATTTTTCTGAAATCACTGAAGATACAAAAACAGGTGACAAAAATTACATATATTCATATACGGGCATAGATTTAAATAAAAAACGCCTTGAGGAAGCAGAAGATTTTATTAATAAAACATTTAGCTGGCTTTGTGGTTCCGACAAAATTAACATAAATTTTTTAAATGGGAATGCATTGAAAATAATTCCTACACTTAGCAGTAAATATGATTTTATATTTATTGATGCTGCAAAGTTTGAATATCCTGAGTATCTGGCTGCTTTGGAGCCAAAAATGCAAAGAGGCTCTCTTTTAATTGCAGACAATGTTTTCTACTCCGGCAAAATATTTAATAAAGATGTGTCTGACCATGACATCAACAGCGTTAAGGGCTTAAAGAAATTTATTTATATGATTAAGACCGGAAAAAAATACAGTACAGATTTTTTTAATATATCTGATGGCATTTCATTGTCAGTATATAAATAAATATCTTGAATTTGAAGCTTATAAATAATTACTACAGATTTCAACACAGTACTGGGATTTTTTTATGGAAATAAATAAAAAATATAAAATTTATAACAATAAGTTCAATATACCTGAACTTTGTGTACCTGCAGGCAATTTAAATATTTTGAAATATGCAGTTGCCTATGGAGCAGATGCCGTATATATTGGCGGAAGCAGGTATAATTTAAGAAGCTTCGGTGAAAATTTTAGCATTACAGAATTCAAAAAAGCAGTTACTTATGCACATGAAAGAAATGTAAAAATATATCTAACATTAAATGCAATTATAAATGAATCCGAGCTTGCTGAACTTAAAAAGTATATAATCGCCATAAGTAAAATAGAATTTGACGCAGTCATTATATCTGATCCTTCTGTGTTTGAAATTGTAAAGGATTTAATTCCTGCCATGCGCCTGCATATCAGTACGCAGGCAAGTATTTCAAACAGCATTGCTGTTAATTTCTGGGCACGTCTGGGCGCACAAAGGGTCAATCTTGCAAGAGAACTCAGTTATGAAGAAATCAGCCAGATTGTTAAAAAATCCAAAATAGATATAGAGGTTTTTGTGCATGGGGCCTTATGCATATCATACTCAGGAAGATGCATGCTCAGCAAATACCTTACCGGGCGTGATGCAAATAAAGGGCAGTGTTCACATACATGCAGGTGGAAATATTACCTGATGGAGGAGAAAAGGCCAAATATGTTCCTGCCGGTAGATATGGATAAAAGAGGCACATATATTTATAATTCCAGGGATCTCTGCCTTTTGGAAAAGCTGGAGCTTATTTGTAAAAGTGGCGTTAGCAGTATTAAGATAGAAGGCAGAATGAAGACAGAAAATTATGTGGCGCAGGTCACCTGGGTATACAGGCAGGCTCTGGATATGGTCAAATCCGGTTCTTTTACAGCTGAAAATAAAAAATATCTGCTTGAAGAGCTTGACAAGACAACCCACAGAAGCTTCACAGAGGGATTTATGTTTTTGCCTAATAAAAAACACAGTGAGCTGACAGGAAACGATAATGTAGGCTATATAAAAAAATACAGATTTGCCGGCTCAGTTGAATTTTTTTCAGATAAATATGGCATAAATATAATTAAGGCAAGAAACCAGTTCAAAAAAGGACAAACCCTTGATTTAATACAACCGGGTAAAAAACCTTCAAGCATAACATTGAAAAGTATTATTAATTTTAACACGCTTAAAGAAGTCGATGTTGTAAATACAAATGACCTTGTAATTATAAATGAACTTGGAAATTTTGATGAATTTTCACTTTTAAGAGTAAAGCTTTAATAAAAACTTTTATTTTTTATTAAAGTAGATAATAAAACTATTAAAACTAATTTTTATAAAAACTTGCAATTTATTG
>JAFGMJ010000060.1 GCA_016927635.1 Actinomycetota bacterium | reverse complement strand
TATGCTTTTTTTATTATAGCTTAAACCGGCTTATTCTTGTATGGAAAAATGGAGATAAAGAGACTGAAGCAATTTTTTATTTGACTATTTTTTTATTTATAAGTCCTGCTGAGTATCCTGCCCCGAAACCGTTGTCTATATTTGTCACAAGTATGCCAGGACTGCAGGAATTCAGCATCGTAAGTAAAGGCGAAAGCCCGGAAAAGCTCGCGCCATAACCGATACTCGTAGGAACTCCTATAACAGGGCATGAAACAAGAGAGCTTACAACGCCAGGCAGGGCCCCCTCCATTCCTGCTACAGCAATAATAATATTGGAATTAAGAAGGCAATCCCTGTAGCTCAAAAGCCTGTGAATGCCGGCCACGCCGACATCATATATTTTTTTTACTTTATTTCCCATAAGATAAGCAGTCACTGCTGCTTCTTCTGCCACAGGTATATCTGTTGTCCCTGCGCACAATACTGTTATGCCCTCAATGAGTTTTTCTTCAGGGGTTTTAGGAGGTTTATAAATCAGGTTTGCCGCTTTATCAAATACAATACCTTTGATATGCTTTTTGAGCAATTCATAAACTGAAAAATCGGTTCTTGTCACAAGAAGTATATCGGAATATTTTAATATTTTTTGTGAGATTTCCAGTATCTGCGGGGGCGTTTTATTTTTTCCGTATACAACTTCCGGAAATCCTCTCCTGAGCGCACGATGATGATCGATTTTTGCATATTCAATATCTTCAAAATAAAGATTTTTTATTTCGGCAATAAAATCTTTCTCTGTTATTTTACAATCCCTGTAATCCTTTAGAAATTTTTCAATTAAGGAGGTTATGCCGTTTAAAAACTCTTTTTTTACAGGCTCAGCGGAAGATTTAAATTTATTTATTTCATTCATGAATTTTTAAAAAAACTATTTAAATATTTTTACCTGCATTCCAGATGCATCAGTCCATATACAATGCCATCTTCAAGAGCCTTCCAGCTTGCTTCTATTATATTTTCAGAAACGCCTATAGTCCCCCAGCTGCTTGTCCCGTCAGTGGATTCAATAAGTACCCTGACAACCGCGCCGGTGCCCTGTTTTTCATCAAGCACCCTGACTTTAAAATCGGTCAGTTTAATTTTTGAAAGTCCCGGGTAGAATCCTTCAAGCGCTTTCCTGATGGCACAGTCAAGGGCGTGCACGGGTCCATCGCCTTCAGCTGTTTCTATTATTCTTTTGTTTTTAATATTTATTTTAACAGTCGCTTCAGATATCATTTGCCCGTCCATTCTTTTTTCATTGAGCACCCTGAAGCTTTCAAGATTAAAAAACTGTTTTTTTATTCCTATGGTATCTTTTACCATAAGCTCAAAACTTCCATTTGCTGCTTCAAACTGGTACCCCTTATATTCAAGATTCTGTATCATATTAAGGATTTTATTTACGCTTTCCGGGTCTGAAGCAAGGTCTACACCAAATTCCCTGGCTTTGACTATTATAGACTTCTTGCCTGAAAGCTCGGATATGAGTATATCACGTGTATTGCCAACCATATCAGGACTTATATGCTCGAAAGCTTCCGGCACTTTGCTTACTCCATGCACGTGCATGCCTGCTTTATGCGTAAATGCATTGCGGCCCACAAATGGCTGGCTGTAAGGCACTGATAGGTTTGCTATCTCGCCCACAAACCTGGCAAGGCTGGTTATCTGGTTTAAATTATTTTCCGGCAGGCATTTTTTACCAAGCTTCAGCTCAAGGCTTGGAATGATCTGGCAGAGATCAGCATTGCCGCATCGTTCGCCATAACCGTTTACTGTGCCCTGTACCATTCTTACAGCATCAAGATTTTCAACAAGAAGTATGGAATTGGCAACAGCACAACCGCTGTCATTATGGCAGTGTATGCCAAGCGGCACATTTATTTTTTCCGCAACTTTTGAGACTATTTCAAGTGTTTCCTGTGGCAGGCAGCCTCCGTTCGTATCGCAAAGGACAATAAAATCTGCTTTGGCATCCCTGGCGGCAAAAAGCGTTTTTATTGCATAATCAGGATCAAGTTTATATCCGTCAAAAAAATGTTCAGCATCATAAATTACTTCCGGGCAGTTTTTTTTAAGATATGAGACAGAATCAAAAATCATTTCAAGGTTATTTTCAAGAGTTGTCTCCAGCACCTTTTCAACATGAAGTGTTGAGCTTTTACCGAATATGCAGATAACACCGGCTTCAGTCTCCAGCAGGCTCAGCATGTTCTCATCATTTTCAGCTCGTGTGTTTTTATATTTTGTCCTTCCAAAAGCTACTATTTTTGAATAATTGAACTTTCTTTTTTTGAGCACCTCAAAGAGTTCCTCATCTTTAGGGTTTGAGGCAGGAAAACCAACCTCAATATAGTCAATACCTATTTCATTGAATTTTTCTATAAGAAGTATTTTATCTTTTACTGAAAAAGAGACATCAGCGCCCTGTGAGCCGTCTCTCAAAGTCGTGTCAAATATAAATATTTTATTATCCATGATGTATTTTTCCTGTCTTACTTATTTGTCTTAAGCTTTGTTTTTGTATAATTAATATATCCGCCGCTTGAGATGATTCCCTGGATAAATTCCGGTACAGGGTTTATTTTAAACTGTTTTTTACTTGTTATATTTTTTATAAATCCACTGTCAAGATCTACTTCAAGCTCATCGCCATCATTTATATTTGAGGCAGCTATAGCATCTGGAATTACCGGAAGTCCTATGTTTATTGCATTCCTGAAAAAAATCCTTGCAAAAGTTTTTGCAATTATCAGTTTTACCCCGCTTGCCTTGATTGAAATAGGCGCGTGCTCCCTTGATGAACCACAGCCAAAATTATCGCCGGCTACTATTATTTTACGATCTTTAAGTTTTTTACTGAAATCCGGATCCAGGTCCTCAAAACAGTGGGAAGCAAGTTCGGCCTCATCAGTGGTATTTAAATATCTTGCCGGGATTATCACATCAGTATCAACATTATTTCCATACTTTATCACTTTATCTCTTATTATCATTTATAGAACCTCCTCCGGTACGGCTATCCTGCCCATTATGGCACTTGCTGCAGCTACAGCTGGACCGCTTAAATAAACTTCACTTTTAGGATGACCCATCCTGCCTACAAAATTCCTGTTTGTAGTTGAAACTGCTCTTTCACCTTCTGCAAGTATGCCCATGTGCCCGCCCAGGCACGGGCCGCATGTAGGCGTACTGACAACACAGCCAGATTCTACAAAGGTCTTTATATAGCCTTTTTCAAGAGCTTCCAGATAAATATTCTGCGTTGCTGGTATTATTATTGCCCTTACAGTATTATCCACCTTCCTGCCGGCAAATATCTCTGCTGCTATTCTTAAGTCTTCTATTCTACCATTTGTGCATGAGCCAATGACTGCCTGATCTATACTGATATTGCTGAGGTCCTTTGCATTTGCAGCATTTGAAGGCAGATGGGGCTTAGCAACCTGAAGTTCTATTTTACTGCAGTCTATTTCATAATGTTTATAGTAATTTGCACCGTTATCACTTCTAAATATCTTAAAGGGCCTGGAAGCCCTTGGCTTTACAAATTCTTCTGTTTTACTGTCAACTTCCATGATGCCGAATTTTCCGCCTGCTTCTATTGCCATATTGCACATCGTAAACCTTGAATCCATAGACAGGTTTTTAATTACAGTACCTGTAAATTCCATTGACATATATAGAGCTCCATCAACACCTATAAGGCCAATTGTATAAAGAATAAGGTCTTTGCCGGTTACCCAGGGCTTTAAAGAACCAGAATATTCAAACTTAATTGATTCCGGAACCATAAACCACGCACTGCCTGTTGCCATGGCCACAGCAACATCTGTGCTGCCAACGCCAGTTGAGGCAGCGCCAAGTGCACCATAAGTGCATGTATGGGAATCAGCCCCGATTACAAGATCCCCTGGCAACACAAGGCCCTTTTCAGGCAGCAGTGCATGTTCAATTCCCATTTGTCCTATTTCAAAATAATTTTTTATATCCTGGTTTTTAGCAAAATTTCTTACAAATTTACACTGCTGGGCGGATTTTATATCCTTATTCGGCGTAAAGTGATCAGGAACAATTGCAATTTTTTTATCATCAAATACCCTGCCAACCCCGATTTTTTTAAATTCTTCAATAGCAAGGGGCATGGTAATATCATTTCCCAGAACAAGATCAAGACTTGCATTTATCAGCTCGCCTGTATTTACATAGTCCCTGCCGCAATGATATGCCAGTATTTTTTGTGCCATTGTCTGAGGTGTATTGTTTGCCGCCAATCCGTATTTCTCCTTTCTTTTTTATTCTGACTTTCTGTAAAGCATAATCCTGTTCAAAGCATCAAGATAAGATTTTATGCTTGCTTCTATTACATCTGTGCTGATACCGCTACCCATAACCCTGACCTGACCACTGTTAAGTATCACTTTTACGGAGCCTATTGCATCCCCGCCTTCTGAAACTGCTTCAATGCTGTAGTCCGAAAGACTGGCTTCCAGCCCGGTTATATTATCTATGGCTTTAAAAGATGCATCAACCGGCCCGTCACCATAAGAAGCGCTTTCTATAAGATTGCCATTGACCTCAATCCCGACTGTAGCAGTTGACTTTATGCTCGTGCCGTTTATCACCTGGTAATATTTTAATTTAAAGTATTCCTCAATATCCCTGATTTCATTGTTTATTATTGCTTTAAGATCATCATCACTTATTTCGCCTTTTTTCTCGGCCAGGTCCTTGAAACCTTCAAAAGCTTTTTCTATTTCATCTTCACTTAGCCTGAATCCAAGTTCCTCTATTCTTTTCACAAAAGCATGCCTGCCTGAATGTTTACCAAGCATAAGTTTTGACGGTTGTGAACCGATATCTTCAGGTTTCATTATTTCATAAGTTGTCCTGTTTTTAAGCATGCCATCCTGGTGTATTCCCGCCTCATGCGTAAAAACATATTTGCCGACAATTGGCTTATTAGGCGCCACTGTATAGCCGGTCAAATGCCTTACAAGCATGCTGGTCTTCATTATTTCCTTAAGATTTATATCAGTATAAAAATCAAGCTCATTTTTCCTTGTATCCAGTACCATGGCAATTTCTTCAAAGGCAGCGTTTCCGGCTCTCTCGCCTATTCCATTGACTGAAACCTCTATCTGGCCGGCACCGTGCTGAACAGCAAGTATTGAATTGGCAACGGCAAGCCCAAGATCATTATGGCAGTGTACGCTTATAATGACATTTTCTATCCCGGCTGTATTGGCAATTATATAATCTATAAGTCTTGCATACTCTTCTGGAAGTGCATATCCTACAGTATCGGGAACATTTAAAACACTGGCTCCGCTTTTAATTGCTGCCTCATACATCCTGCACAGAAAATCCCTGTCGCTGCGGGTGGCATCCATTGCAGAAAATTCCACCCAGTCAGTATATTTTCTTGCCCTTTTTACAGCATCAGCAGCAAGGACTATTGCTTCATCCCTTGTTTTTTTGAACTGGTATTCAAGATGTATATCTGAAGATGATATAAAGGTATGAATAACAGGATTTGCAGCATGCTGAAGCGCCTCGCCTGCAGTATCAATATCTATGGGTACTGCCCGTGCAAGCGCAGCTATCCTGCGGTTTTTTATCTTTTTTGATATCTCTACAACAGAATTGAAATCACTTTTTGAAGATATTGGAAAACCTGCCTCGATTATATCTACATTGAGCCTGTCAAGCTGTTCTGCTATTTCAAGCTTTTCCCTGACATTGAGATGTATGCCTGGAGCCTGCTCTCCGTCACGCAATGTGGTATCAAAAAGATTTATCTTTTTTGCCATTACCTTAACCTCTTTCCGGTCATTATAAATTTACAACTTTTATATTTTCAAATCCCGTTATTTTCTTGAACTGGCTTAAATCTTCCTGTGAAAGCTCTGTATCAATATTTAATCCCATGACAGCTTCACCGCTGACTTTTTTCCTGCCTACATGCATTGCGGCAATATTTATATTAAGTTTACCAAAAGCTGTGCCTATTTTGCCTATCTGGCCAGGTACGTCCTCATACCTTATAAATACCATATATTTTGAAGGAACCATATCTATTGCAAACTTATCAATAGAAATAAATCTGGGCTTATTCTTGATTCCTGTAACAGTACCGGATATTAAAAGCTCACTTTGCCTTCCTTTGCCTGAAAGTGTTATGAGGTTTACATAATCCTGGGTCTGGCTGCTTTTTACCTCTTTTATGCTGAGTCCGCTTTCCTCAGCTATAACAGCGGCATTGACAATGTTTGTATTTTCTGAGGAATATTTTCCGAGGATTTTAACAAGAATCATGCTTGTAAGTATTTTAGTGTCCTGTTCTGCTATTTTTCCATAGTAACCTATTTCCAGGCTGTTGAGGCTCCCCTCAAACATGCCGGAAAAAAGGCTGCCCATATTATCGCAGAGTTCAAAAAACGGTGATATGGCCTCCATTAATTCAGAGCTTGCTGCAGGAAAGTTAACTGCAAATGTAGCAGGCTTGCCCGAGAGCACCGAATCGACCTGCTCTGCTATCATTGTACCGGCTCTGTCCTGTGCCTCATCCGTGGAAGCTCCGAGATGCGGTGTGCACACGACACGCTCGACAGCAAACAACGGAGATTCCTGGCACGGCTCGCTTTCAAAGACATCAATGGCAGCGCCGCCAACGATGCCTTCTTTTATAGCTTCTGCAAGATCTTTTTCAATTATTATCCCGCCACGGGCAGAGTTTATTATTACCACACCTTTTTTCATTTTACTGAACTCATTTTTATTAAAAAGCCCCAGAGTATCCTTGTTTTTAGGAAGATGTATTGTAATGAAATCAGCTACATTGTAAAGATCATCAAGCCTGGCAGCTCTTTCAATACCCAGAGACGAAAATTTTTCGTCCGCCGTAAAAGGATCGTAAGCTATGACTTTCATACCAAGCCCTGAAGCTTTTTTAGCTACCAGATAACCTATTTTCCCGAATCCTACTATACCTATTGTCTTACCTTCTATCTCCATACCTTTAAATTTGGATTTTTCCCATTTGCCGGATTTGGTCGAAAAATCTGCTTCAGGGATTTTCCGGGCAAGGGAAAGCATAAGGCCAATGGCATGCTCAGCTACCGAGACGCTATTGCTGCCTGGTGCATTTACAACCACTACACCTTTTTTAGTGGCTGCCTTTACATCGACATTGTCAACTCCTACCCCTGCTCTTCCTATGACCTCAAGGTTATCTGCAGACTCTATAATATCTTGAGTCATTTTAGTGGCGCTTCTTATTATAATAGCATTGTAATTTTTTATTTCTTTTTTCAGCTCTTCCGGAGAAATGCCTTTTTTTAAATCAACTGTATATTTTTCTTGCAGCATTTCTTTTGCATTTTCAGAGATTCCGTCAGTGACTATTATCTTTTTTTTCATTTGAACAAATCCTCCAGTTTATTAAAAAGTAAAAATATTATAGAGTCTCCATGCTTTGTCCATATTATATTTATTCCATATAGTTATTTTCAAAAAATACTTTTTGAGCTTCTGTTACAGATATCCCCAGCTCAAACTTCCATCCCTGTTCTTTAAGGGCAAATTCAAGTGCGGAAAGAGCCGTTATGACATCAAATATTCCAACATAGCCAAGATGGCCTATCCTGAATATCAACCCCGTCAGTTTACCCTGGCCTCCTGCGATAGTGACGCCATATTTGACCCTCATGGTTTTTGTAAGGAGCTTGCCGTCAATATTTTCAGGGACCTTTATTGATGTGACAGAAACACCCCTGCTCTCAGGATCTGTTACAAGCATTTCAAGGCCAAGCTTTTCGCATGCAGACTGCACTGCAAGAGCATTTACTCTGTGCCTCTCATAAACTTTTTCCCTGCCCTCTTCAAAAAACATATCAAGCGCTTTATTCATTGCCACTATTATGGATATGCCCGGTGTCCATGGCGTCTGGGGAGGATTTTTATCAGCTGATTTTTTTGCTGCCAGCAAGCAGAAGTAAAATCTTGGTATATCTGATTTTTCTATCATTTGCCATGCCTTGGCGCTAACACTGATAAATGCTGCTCCGGAAGGCGCGCTTATAGCTTTTTGTGAACCTCCGCACACAATATCAAGGTTCCATTCATCGACTTTTAATTCCGATGCGCCTATGCCGCTTATAGCGTCTACAATAAGAACAGCCGGATAATCCTTTACTATTTTACCTACCGCCTCAATGTCATTCAAAACTCCTGTGGAAGTCTCGCTGTGCTGTATCATTACGCCTTTTATATCCGGGTCCTGGTCCAGCGCTTTCTTTATATCTTCAGGATTAACAGGTTTGCCCCATTCATAGTCAAGAGCTATGACCTCAAGCCCGAATGTCTTGCTCATTTTTTTAAATCTTTCTCCAAAATTACCTACACTTGCCACAAGCACCTTATCACCAGTACAAAAAGTATTTGTCACAGCAGCCTCCATAGCTCCTGTGCCGGATGCGGTAAGTACAAAAACATCATTTTCGGTCTGCATGAATTTTTTAAGCTTTTCAGTAAGCTCAGCAAATATTTTAGAGAATTCGGGAGACCTGTGATGCATAAGTGGCTTTCCGTGCTCTATAAGTACCTCATTTGAGATAGGTACTGGTCCCGGTGTCATTACATAGTTTTTTCTCATTCTGATGCCTTTCTTTTTTGTGTCCACTGATTGACTAAATTGCAATGAACAATTTTAAATTTTTTAAAACATATATTTACGCCTGCAGATTTTTTGTACTTTTTTGCATATTCTATTTTTTAGATCCACGGCTGATAGCGATCTTGCCTGTTCTTACAAGCTCGATTATCCCGTAGGGCTTTAAAAGGTCTTCTATTCCTTCGACTTTTTTGCTGTTGCCGGTGATTTCAATGACAAGCGATTTTTTTGCGACATCAACAACGCTTGCCCTGAATATGCTTGCTATCTCAAGTATTTCCGCCCTTGTATTATTGTCTGAGTTGACTTTTATAAGCACAAGTTCTCTTTCGACAATATTGGAAGGGTCAAGTTCCTGTATTTTAAGTACATTGATAAGCTTATGAAGCTGCTTTACTATCTGTTCAATGCTGTGATTTTCAGCTTTTACCACAAGAGTTATCCTGGATATTTTTTCATCATCTGTTGTACCTACTGCAAGACTTTCTATATTAAAACCCCTTCTTGAAAAAAGCCCTGAAATTTTTGCCAGTACGCCTGATTTATTTTCAACTAGTACAGAAATTATATGACTACTGCTCATTTGCCCACCTTTTTTACTTTATTAGCTTTTTATTTTTAATCACATTCAATCATCTGGTCAATCGCTGAACCTGAAGGCACCATCGGATAGACATTCTCTTCCCTTTCCACCCAGAAATCAACCAGCACAAGATTGTCTATCTCCAGTGCTTTTTTTATGGTACTTTCAACTTCATCTTTTTCTTTTACCCTGAACCCTGTTCCTCCATATGCTTCAACAAGCTTTACAAAATCAACGCTGTCAGCAATATTTGTATGAGAATACCTTTTATTCCAGAAAAATTCCTGCCACTGTCTTACCATGCCAAGATACCCGTTGTTTATGACCATTATTTTTACAGGAATTTTATTGGATACTGCGGTGGCAAATTCCTGTACGTTCATCTGTATGCTGCCGTCACCAGCTATGTCTATTACTGTTTTATCCGGATTTCCGACTTTTGCGCCTATTGCTGCAGGAAAACCGAACCCCATAGTTCCAAGCCCGCCTGATGATATAAGTGTTCTCGGCCTGGTAAATTTATAATACTGTGCAGTCCACATCTGGTGCTGGCCTACCTCAGTGCATATTATTGCTTCGCCTTTTGTAAGTTCATATATTTTCTCAATTATATAAGCCGGCTTTAACGCATCAGAGTCCCTGTCATATCTGAGAGCGCATTTACTTTTAAGGCTGGCAATATTTTCCAGCCATGCTGCCTGTTCAGGCGATATCTTTCCTTTAACTATCTCAAGATATTTTGTCTTAAGATCTGAAAGTACATTTTTTGCATCTCCGACTATGGGCACATCAACTCTGACATTTTTGCCGATTTCTGCAGGGTCTATGTCTATATGAATCACCACTGCATTTTTTGCAAACTCGGAAAGCTTTCCGGTGACCCTGTCGTCAAACCTTACGCCGACTGCAATTATAAGGTCGGTTTGGGTAAAGGCAAGATTTGCGTATTTTGTACCATGCATGCCTGCCATGCCCAGGGAAAGATCGCTTGTATCTGGAAAAACCCCCTTACCTGTCAGTGATGTTATAACAGGTATGTGGGCAATTTCTGCAAATTCAGTCAGTACCTCTGCCGCCTCTGAAGAAGTCACCCCTCCTCCGGCAAATATTACAGGTTTTTTACTTTCCTGTATTTTTTTAACAGCCTGTATTATTTGTCTGGGATTACCTTTATAAGTAGGTTTATATCCCTCAACGTCAATATCAGCTTTTAAATTTTCATCAATATAACCTTTGGAGATATCAACAGGAATATCAATAAGTACAGGCCCGGGTCTTCCGGTAGATGCAATATAAAAAGCTTCTTTAATTACTGCAGGCAGCTCTTTAATGTCCTTTATCAGATAATTATGTTTTGTTATAGGTGCTGTTATGCCAGTAATATCTGCTTCCTGGAAAGCATCTGTTCCGATTACATGCGTGGCAACCTGGCCGGTAATTGCGACAACCGGTATAGAATCCATATAGGCATTTGCAATGCCTGTTATAAGGTTTGTAGCGCCTGGCCCGGATGTAGCAAGGCATACGCCTGTTTTCCCGGTTGACCTTGCATAGCCGTCTGCTGCATGCGCAGCGCCCTGTTCATGCCTTACAAGTATGTGTCTTATATCACTGTCGTAAAGAGCGTCGTATATGGGTATGACCACACCGCCGGGAAAACCGAAAATGACCTCCACTCCGGATTCCTTTAAACATTTTATCAGCATTTGCGCCCCTGTTATCTTTCCCATAACTTTTCTCCTTTTTTAATTAGTAACAACTTTATAACAATATTTGCCTGATTATAACATATTTATATTATTTTATTTAACTCATTTTCCGGTATAAATAATATAAAAATATTTGATTGATTTACTCCAGCACCGCCCCTTTAGAAGCAGATGTGACCATCCTTGCATACCTGTAAAGATACCCTTCTTTAATCTTTATATCAGGGCAGATCCAGCTTTTCCTTCTTTTTTCTATTTCTTCCTGGCTCAATGCAAGATTTATGGAGTTTTTATTTATATCTATTTCTATAAAATCACCGTCCTGGACAAACGCAATAGGTCCGCCTGATTGAGCCTCAGGTGAAATATGTCCTATTGAAGCCCCCCTGGTGGCTCCGGAAAACCTGCCATCAGTTATAAGGGCAACGTCTTTATCAAGGCCGACTCCTGCAATTGCCGAAGTGGGTGAAAGCATCTCTCTCATGCCTGGCCCGCCTTTGGGTCCTTCATACCTTATAACAATAACATTTCCCTTCTCAATCTTTGACGCAAGTATTGCTTCCATAGCATCCTCTTCACTGTTAAAAACCCTGGCTTTGCCCCTGTGCTTCATCATTGAAGGATCAACTGCAGATTTTTTTACCACACAGCCTTCAGGAGCAATATTGCCCCAGAGTACAGCAAGCCCGCCATCAGGAGTATAAGGATTTTTATAAGGCCTTATTATTTCCTCATTAAGTATTGATGCAGAACCGATATTTTCCCTTACAGTTTTTCCGGTCACTGTTATCAATTCACCGTTTATAGCACCGTTTTGGAGCAATTCATTCATCACGGCCTGTATTCCGCCTGCAAAATAAAGGTCTTCTATATGATAGCTTCCGGCTGGGCTTATACGGCACAAATTTGGAGTTTTTTTGCTTATGCTGTTTACCAGTTCCAGGGAAAAATCGACCTTAGCTTCTTTAGCAATAGCAGTAAGGTGAAGTATAGTATTTGTTGAACATCCAACAGCCATATCAACTGCAATAGCATTTCGAATTGCCTCAGCAGTTACTATATCCCTGGGCTTTATATCATTTTTGACAAGGTCAAGTATATGCATGCCTGCAGTTTTGGCAAGCCTGATCCTTTTTGAGAAAACTGCAGGAATTGTCCCGTTGCCGGGAAGCGCTATTCCCACCGCTTCAGATAGGCAGTTCATTGAGTTTGCAGTAAACATTCCTGCGCAGCTTCCGCATGTGGGGCATGCCTCATTTTCAAGCATTTTTATATCCTCGTCAGAATACCTGCCTGTTTTGTAGCTGCCGGCAGCCTCAAAACATGTGCTCAGGTCCACACTTTTGTCTTTAAATCTTCCGGCAAGCATGGGCCCCCCGCTGACAACTATTGACGGTATATTTAACCTCAAGGCAGCCATTATCATGCCTGGAACGATTTTGTCACAATTGGTTACCAGCACAATTCCGTCAAAACCCTGTGCAATTGCAACTGATTCTATGCTGTCTGCCACTATTTCCCTGCTTGCAAGTGAATACTTCATACCTGTGTGATTCATTGCAATACCATCGCAGATTCCTATTGTTGAAAAGGTCTGGACTGTCCCGCCAGCCATAAGAACGCCTTCTTTTACTGCCTCAGCAATATTATCAAGATACATATGGCCGGGAATGACAGAATTGGCCGAATTTACAATTCCGATAAGCGGCCTTTTCATTTCAGCGTCAGTATAGCCAAGCGCCTTAAATAAAGATCTGTGCGGTAACCGGGATATTCCTTCTCTTACATTGTCGCTTTTCAAAATTCCTCCTTTTTTAAAAATATTTTTTAATTTTAATTCTCTAAAAAAAACAGCAGCTCAGGTAAACCTGCTGCTGTTTAAAAGTATGGATGATTTTTTTATAAATTAAAGATTAAAACCGATCATCCTACTTCATTACAGCACCAGGCACACTGATAGGATGACCACGATAATGATGACAGATAGAGCTGAACTTCCAAAGGATTTCCCCTTAGAAATAAAAAATGCAATATTATTATATGTTTTCTGCTCCATTTTAAAAACTGTCACTAAAAAGTATAAGATTTATTGGAAGAATATGATAGCATAATTGTTTTTTTGAAACAATACATTTTTTCAATGTTTTTATATTAAAATCCTTAAAAACACAGCTCAAATTTTTACAATAAAAAGGGGATAATAATAATTATCCCCTTTCAAATTATTTATATACATATATTTTTAAATTCTGCAGTTACTGGGAACTGGAAGTACTTGTTGCGCCTGACTGGGCTTTTGACCTGTATTCCTGAGCAAGCAGATGCTTCTGGTTAAGATTTAGGACAGCATTGAAATTATTTATCGCTTCCTGGTAATTTCCTATCCTGTAATTTATAAGTCCATTTTTAAATTCCTCATCAACCATTCCAAG
>JAFGMJ010000059.1 GCA_016927635.1 Actinomycetota bacterium | reverse complement strand
GAAATCATATCTCTGGAAATTTTTAATGTTCTGCATTAATTAATTCTCCCCTTTGTTAAGTCTCATGTTTAAATAAAGCAGCAAAATAGGATTAAGCAAAAAAATAAAACTTTTGCATATAGGCAATAATCTGTATATTATTATAATTATAGCAATAAAAATAATAAACCAGAAAAAAACCAGCAAACTAATAGTTTATCAAATCTGAAATTGCTGTCAACCACATTTTTGCAGGAAATTAAGGATATACAGCATATAATTACACCTAAAAAAAATTTTCCTCATAAAATCAAGACCAGGCCACCAATTATTGAAAGCAATTCCGCTTCAAATGCATGATAAAGCTTGCCGTGGTTAACTATACCGCAGTATAAGATAATATTATTTTAAAACTACTTCTGCTCCTGCGTCTTCCAGCGCTTTTTTTACTTTTTCAGCTTCATCTTTGGACAGGTTTTCTTTTACCATATTGGGGGCTTTATCTACCAGGTCTTTGGCTTCCTTCAGGCCAAGACTGGTTATCTGCCTTACCACTTTTATCACTTCAATTTTTTTCTGCCCTGCTGATTTCAGCTCAACACTGAACTCTGTCTGTTCCTCTACAGCGGCTCCGGCAGCAGCCTGCGCTGCACCTGCTGATGGTGCTGCAGCAACCATTGCCTGGGCGCTTACCCCAAATTTATCCTCCAGTGCTTTTACCAGTTCCGAAAGCTCAAGCACTGTCATATTTTCAACTGCAGACAGTATATTATCAATGGTACTGCTGCTTCCTGGAACTTTTTTTACCTCTTTTTTCTTTTCTGTTTCCTTTTTTTCCGGACTCATCCCTTTATCCTCGCTTTTCTTTACAGTTTCTTTTATTTCTTCTTTCTTTTCTTCCTTAACAGTGTTCTTGCCTGCATTTTCCTCCAAATTTTCTTCCTTTACTTCTTCTTTTGTTTCTTTTTCTTCAGCCATTTGTTCCTCCCCTGTTTTTTATCCTGTTTGTTTTTTTTGCCTGACCTGGTCAAGCACCGATACAAGGCTCCCCGTCAGGCCTGAAAGAATATTTACCAGCCTGCAAACCGGTGTATTCATTGTAACCACCAGGTTTGTAAGAAGGACCTCCCTTGAAGGAAGGCTGGCAATTTTTTCTATGCTTGCCGCATCAAGAAGCCTTTTTTCCAGTATCCCTGCCTTGATCTTCAAAGCTTCCATGTCCCCTGAAAAATCTTTTATAATCTTTGCAGTGGAAGCCATGTCTTTTTGCACTGCTATAATGCTCGTCGGTCCTGAAAATACTCCGCTCAGGTCAATATTTTCGAAAACATCCTTTGCCGCAATAAGGGCAAGTGTATTCTTAACAATTTTCAGGTAAGATTCTATTTCAACCAGTTTATCCCTGACAGCCACTGCATCCTGTGCTTTCATGCCACTGTGGTCAGCAAATATCAGCCCTTCATTATTTTCAAAAACCTCTTTTATCTTCTGTACTTCTTCAACTTTATATTGTTTGGGCACCTTTACCTCCATAAGTAAAAATATAAAAAAAACCGGCCCCAAGTAATAAGGCCGATCATATTTCCTATCAACCTCGGCAGGCCATTAAGCTGTCAACCATATAACAGCCCCTGCTTTCTTGGGTCATTATTTATTTTAAAAATACCTTTCCCTCTTTACGCTACCTCCTGCACTTCGATATCTGCCGACGGGTCTATCCTGACACCAGGGCCCATTGTAGTCGTAATATAAATGCTTTTAATATATTTGCCCTTTGATGATGCAGGTTTTGCCCTTACTATTGCATCCTTCAAAACCGAAAAATTTTCTAAAAGCTGGGAGGATTCGAATGAGATTCTTCCTATTGTACAATGCACCACTCCATTCTTGTCTGTCCTGTATTCAATCCTGCCCCCCTTCGCATCCTTTACAGCTTTTCCTATGTCAAAAGTAACCGTACCAGACTTTGGGCTGGGCATCAATTTCCTCGGTCCGAGTATTTTACCTATCTTGCCTACATGTTTCATCATATCGGGGGTTGCGATACAGGCATCAAAATCAAGCCACCCATTGCTTATTTTTTCCACCAGCTCTTCACCACCTGTATAATCAGCACCAGCTTCTGTTGCTTCGGTAACCTTCTCCCCCTGTGCAAAAACAAGCACCCTTGGGACCCTGCCGGTACCATGCGGCAGGACAACTGTACCCCTTACTACCTGATCCGCTTTTCTTGGATCTACCCCGAGATTTATCGCAACGTCTACTGATTCATCAAACTTTGCAAAATGGTTTTCCTTGATCCAGCTGACAGCGTCTCCGGGATTAAAAAGCATTCCCTTATCAAGTTTTTTTATTATATCCTGGTATTTTTTTCCTCTTTTCAACGTAACCGCCTTTTCTTCATTATGGTTGGGAATAAAAATATTCCTGCTTACAGACTTACTCCCCTTATTGCCTTTCAGGAGGCAACTTTAACCCCCATACTTTTTGCCGTACCTGCAATAATCTTTACAGCTTCACTTAAGTCTCTTGCATTGAGATCCTGCAATTTTATCCTTGCTATCTCCTCCACCTGCTCCTTTGTTATCTGGCCAACCTTTTCCCTGTTAGGTTCTGCTGAACCTTTTTCAATATTGATTGCTTTTTTTATGAGAACCGCTGCCGGTGGGGTCCTGGTTATAAAACTGAAACTCCTGTCCTTATATACGGTAATTACTACCGGTATTATCATACCCTGCTCCTGCGCGGTCCTTTCGTTAAAGGCCTTGCAAAATTCCATAATATTGACTGCATGCTGGCCAAGAGCAGGCCCTACGGGTGGTGCAGGATTTGCCTGTCCTGCTGGTATCTGCAGTTTTATCTGAGCTATGATATCTTTAGCCATTTATATTTACCCCTGATCAAATAAACGTATTATATATTTTAATATTCTTTTTTCAAATTATTATTTAATGCCACACCTATATCTTGGATACCTGGTTGAAATTAAGTTCAACAGGTGTCTGCCTTCCAAATATTGAGACGAGTACCTTCAATTTTCCCTGATCCAGGTTTATCTCTGAAATAGTACCATCAAAATTTGCAAAAGGCCCGCTTGTGACCTTGACCGGTTGGCCGGTCTCAAAATCGGTCTTTGGTTTTGGTTTTCCTGTATCCTCCCTCTTCATTATACGCTTTACTTCCATATCGGACAGGGGGACCGGTTTATCCTTCGTTCCAACAAAACCAGTAACTCCAGGTGTGTTCCTCACCACATACCACGAATCATCGTCAAGATTCATCTTTACGAGTAGGTACCCTGGCAGAACTCTTTTGGAAGAAACTTCTTTTTTGCCAGACTTTATCTCAACAATATCCTCTTTGGGTATGTATATATCAAAAATCTTGCTGCCCATATTCATGGACTCTATACGGTGTTCAAGGTTTGCCTTGATTTTGTTTTCATAACCGGCATAAGAATTTATTACATACCACCTTGGTCTGCTCATCATTTCTCCTAAACTTAGATCCTGGCCAGCAGTTTCACTAAAAACAGGAATATATAATCATAAACACCAAGAAGAACCCCGAATATTATTATGGTAACCAGCACTACAACCGTATAGGTGAAAAGAGCCTTGCGGCTGGGCCAGGTAACCTTTTTAAGCTCATGGACAACATCCCTGAAAAACTTGCCTATTTTTCCCGGAAGTTTTTTTATAAAAGTCCTGAAATTAAACTTTTCCCTCGGCTTCTGGGCAGGGAGCTTTCTTTCTTTAGCCAGCTGGCTTTCTATGATTCCCTTTTTACTATATTTTCTTGAGACTTTTCTTTTTGCCATATTAAATCAAACCTTTATTATTAAATAATTATGGCAGGGCTGGAGGGACTCGAACCCCCAACACCCGGTTTTGGAGACCGGTGCTCTACCATTGGAGCTACAGCCCTATCTGGTCTCCTTATGTACGGTATGCTTTTTACACCATTTGCAGTATTTTTTTATTTCCAACCTGTCCGGATTATTTTTCTTATTCTTGGTGCTGCTGTAATTCCTTCTCTTACAGTCTGTACACTCAAATATAATTATCTGTCTCAACTTCCTTCACCACCTGGATTACTTTTCACATAAGAAAACGCAAAGAGATAAGTTAGCACTATATTTTTCCAATGTCAACTAAAACCTTTATTCTATTATCTTTGTAACACTTCCGGCACCTATGGTCCTGCCTCCCTCACGGATGGCAAACCTCTGCCCCTCTTCCATGG
>JAFGMJ010000058.1 GCA_016927635.1 Actinomycetota bacterium | reverse complement strand
GCATAGGAAGGGAAATGGCTCTTGAATTTGCAAAAGAAGGCTCAACTGTTTTTGTAAATGACATAAACAAGCCTGACGCAGAAAATACCTGTGAGATGATAAAAAAAACAGGGGGTAAATGTTTTGTATTTGCTGCTGATGTGGGAAGCCCTGATGAAGTAAAAGCCATGTTTGAAAATATATTCAGCACTTCCGGCAGAATAGACATACTGGTAAATAATGCCGCCATACTTCGAGACAAAACACTTCATAATATGGAAGACAAATACCACTGGGACGATGTAATAAGGATTAACTTAACTGGCGTCTATTATTGCTGTAAGGAAGCTATTGTAAATATGCGGCAGAACAGCTTTGGAAGAATTATAAATATGGCTTCAGTAATAGGGCTTTGCGGAAATTTCGGGCAGACTGCATATGGTGCTGCAAAAGCAGGCGTAATAGGTTTTACAAAATCCTTAGCTTATGAAGCTGCGCCAAAAGGAATAACTGTTAATGCCATAGCACCCGGTTTTATAGAGACCGAAATGCTTGGCGGCATTCCGCAGGATGTGAAGGAAAAAATAATCAAAAGAATACCCGTGGGAAAGCTTGGACGCGCGGCAGACATTGCAAAACTTGCGCTTTTTCTTGCATCTGATGATGCATCCTATATTACCGGCCAGGTTTATGGTGTAAACGGAGGGTTTTTAATGCCATGAGCAAAGTGCTTGAGGTAAAAGATGCTGTTAAAAAAATAAAAGACGGAAGCACAATTGCAATAGGGGGCTTTGTAGGTATAGGGCATCCCGAAGAGATAACAGCGGCAATAGAACTTGCTTTTCTTGAATGCAGAAAACCCTGCAATCTTACAGTAGTTTATGCTGCAGGACAGGGTGACGGCAAAAACAGGGGTATCAATCACCTTGCGCATGAGGGGCTTGTAAAAAGGGTAATTGGCGGCCACTGGGGACTTGCTCCAAAGATGGTAAAGCTTGCTGTTGAAAATAAAATAGAAGCATATAATTTTCCCCAGGGTGTAATCACTCATCTGTACAGGGATATTGCGGCAAAAAAACCCGGCACTTTAACACATGTCGGTATTTCCACCTTTGTGGACCCCAGGCTTTCAGGAGGCAGGATAAACAACAAAACTGTTGAAGACATGGTAAGCCTTATAGAAATAGACGGCAAAGAATGGCTTCATTACAGGGCTTTTCCTGTAGACGTGGCTCTTATAAGGGGCACATCGGCAGACCCTGATGGAAATATTTCCATGGAGAGAGAATGCGGCCCTCTTGAAATGCTTGCAATAGCCCAGGCGGCTTCAAATTCGGGCGGCATTGTAATTGTGCAGGTGGAAAGACTTGTGCAGAAAAATACCCTCAATCCCTGGATGGTAAAAATACCAGGTATATTAGTGGATTATATTGTTGTTGCCCGTAAGCAGAATCACTGGCAGACATTCAGCTGTGAATACGACCCTTCACTCAGCGGTGAGGTTAGAGTGCCTAATGACTTTATACCAGGAATGCCCCTTGATGAAAGAAAAGTAATATGCTCAAGGGCTTTTAAGGAAATAAAGGAAAATGATGTGGTAAACCTTGGAATAGGCCTGCCGGAGGGAATAAGCATAGTGGCAAATGAAAAAGGCATGTTTTCAAAAATGAATCTTACAGTGGAAGCCGGGACCAACGGGGGCATACCTGCAGGGGGCTTAAGTTTCGGCGCATCTTTTAATCCAGCATGTATAATAAACCAGCCCTCACAATTTGATTTTTATGATGGGGGAGGTCTTGATATTGCTTTTCTTGGAATGGCCCAGGCAGACAGGCATGGAAATGTAAATGTGAGCAGATTCGGTTCAAGGCTTGCAGGCTGCGGGGGTTTTATAAATATCACACAGAATACAAGAAAAGTGGTATTTTGCGGTACGCTTACTTCCGGCGGGCTTGAGATAAAAATAGAGAATAAAAAAATGAAAATATTAAAGGAAGGTGTTCATAAAAAATTTTTAAAAGATGTTGAGCAGATAACTTTCAGCGGCGATTATGCAAGAGAAAAAAAACACGAAGTCTTATATGTAACTGAAAGATGTGTTTTTAAACTTGGGCAAAAAACAATAATGCTTACAGAAATTGCGCCGGGAATAGATATCAAAAGCGATATTCTTGCCCATATTGATTTTCTCCCTTTAATCTCGGAAAAACTTAAGATAATGGACGAAGACATATTTTCACAGGCTTAACATTTTAAGTATAGAAAACCTGTGATTTCTTATTCAGGATTACCTGAAAGAAATGGCAAAAAAGTATAGCTTTTTAGGGATAGCAGTTGACTAAAATTATAAATAAGCATAGAATAAAAAAAAGCAACAAAATACAACAATAATAAACAATTGTAAGAATGCTTGCAGTAGAAAGAAAACTGAAAATAGCTGAGGTTGTTGAAAAAAACGGGGGTATAAAAACCTCTGATCTTTCAAGTATGTTCAATGTCTCAGAGATGACCATACTCAGGGACCTTGCAATACTTGAAGACGAAGGCTACTTAAAAAGAGTTTATGGCGGCGCTGTAAAACTCAAACGATCATCAGTTGAACTTTCAACAGGCATTAGAAAACATTTAAATCCTGAAAAGAAAGATATTATTGCTGAAAAGGCAATAAAGTTTATAGGCAGCGATACAAGTATCTTTCTTGACAGTTCTACAACTGCTCAGGCTCTTGCTAAAAAAATAAATGAAGGCTTAAACTTAACTGTTATAACCAACAGCATCGATATTCTTAATATTCTAAAGGATAATAGCAGTATAAAAAAGATATCCTGCGGCGGCGAGCTTCATCAGATTACAGGCAGTTTCCTGGGACCATTTGCTGAAAATTTTTTAAGGGATATATTTGCTGAAAAGGCATTTGTTTCAGCAGCAGGGTTTTCTCTTAAAGCCGGCATAACTGTTGAAAACCCGCTGCAGGCTTCGTTAAAAAAAATTATGCTGGAAAATTCATTAAAAAAAGTTGTCCTTGTGGATTCAACAAAATTTGATAATATCAAATTATCTAAGGTTTGCGACATTAATTGTGCAGATATAGTTATAACCGACTGCAAACCTCCTGATAGCTATATTAAGTATTTTAAACAAAACAAAGTTGAAATCATTTATTGATCTTTTTTAAGTATTTAATGGTTTTTTAAAAATAAATATCTTTATCTGACGGCAGGTGTTTTATATTGAAATTTGGAAGAGTAATCGGAAACGTCGTTTCAACTATAAAAAATGAAAAGCTTTACGGTATAAGGCTTGCAGTAGTTGAGCCGATTGACCCGGACGGAAACGCAATAGGCAATAGCGAAATAGTCGGTGATTATCTTGGTGCGGCTGTTGGAAATCTTGTCATATGGATTGCCGACGGTGAAGCAATAGGAAAAGTCGTGGGGAAGCAAAATGTGCCGCTCAGGGGTTCTATAGTGGGTATAATTGATAAAGTGGATTTAAAAAACCAGAACCGCATAATTAAAGGCTGATTTTTTTAAAAAGGCAATTGAAATGAAAATGGTAAAAGTCATAGGAAGCGTTACGTCAACTGTAAAGGACAGAGGACTTGAAGGCTTTAAACTTCTCTTTGTCCAGTCTGTTGATATAGATCTAAAAGGCAGGAAAGAATATTATATTGCAGTTGATACAGTCGGCCTTGGCGAGGATGAGGTCGCTCTCATGGTTACAGGCAGCACAGCAAAGAGAACTGATATTACAAAAGGCAGGATTGTTGATGGCACACTTGTAGCTAAAGTGGAAAGGATAGATTTAAAATAAAATGTCACAGGCTGAAATCGAAAGCATAAAAAACGCAGGCATTGTTGGCGCAGGCGGTGCAGGTTTTCCCTCACATGTAAAATTTGATGCAAAAGTCGACACATTAATAGTAAATGCTGCCGAATGTGAGCCTCTTATACATGTTGACAAAATCCTTCTTCAAAAATATTTCAGCAAAGTTTATGAAGGTATGAAAACAGCTGCGGGTCTTGTTGGCGCAGGCAGGGTTGTTTTAGCATTAAAGGAAAAATACAAGGAAGCAATCAGCGCTATTGAAGCATTTAAGAAAAGTCTTGCCGCAGATGGTTCTGCGCTTGATTTCGAGATATTTAAGATTGGTAATTTTTATCCTGCAGGCGATGAGCAGGTGCTTGTAAATGAAGTGACAGGAAGAGTTGTACCGGAAGGCGGCATACCGCTCATGGTAGGAGTGGTGGTTACAAATGTTGAAACTCTGTATAATGTTACGGAAGCATTAGCCGGAAGGCCTGTCACGAAAAAATTTGTCACCGTAAATGGTGAAGTAAGCCAGCCATCAACCTTTGAAGTGCCTGTCGGAACCCCGGTAAGTTTATTGCTTGAATGCTGCGGCGGCATTAAAATAAGTGAATACGAGGTACTTGACGGCGGTCCCATGATGGGAAAACTGATAGACCGCAGTACATATGCTGTCAAAAAAACGACAAAATCAATAATTGTGCTCCCTCGTACAAGCATAGTTATAGAGCAGAAATTAAGAAGCATAAAAAACCAGGTTAAAAGGGCCCAGGCAATATGCCTTAGCTGCAGGATGTGCACAGATCTTTGCCCCAGGTATCTTCTCGGCCACGATTTGTTTCCTGATGAAATGATGAAAAAAATGTATAAGGGTGAGCTCAGGGACGATGAACTTGAAAAATTTGATTTTGCATTTCTATGCTGTGACTGTGGATTGTGCGAGCTTTACAGCTGTGTCGTCGATCTTTCTGCAAGGAGCCTTTTTAATTATATAAAGGCTGAACTTGCCAAAAAAGGCATTAAAAATCCGCATACAAGAAAAGACGTTATACCAAATGAATTCAGGGAATTCAGGAAGGTCCCTGTTGGGCGTCTTGAAAAAAGGCTTGAGATAGACAAATATGACAGCAGGGCTTTGCTGGCTGATTTTACTGCAGATGTAAATGAAGTAAAAATATATCTTCTACAGCATGTCGGGGCCCCCTCAGAACCTGTTGTGGCTTTGGGCGAAGCTGTAATCAGTGGCCAGCTTATTGCAAAAATACCGGACGGAAAACTTGGGGCAAATATTCACAGCTCTATAAACGGCAGGGTGGCAGATATAAATAAAGATTATATAATTATAAAGAAGAACTAATGTTTAAAAATTGCCGGTATGAAGAAATAAGTACCGGTTGCCTGATTTTTAAAATTTATGTTTTTTAAAAAAGTGCTTTTTAAGAATGCAAACAGAAACTTTAAAAGATAATAATTTGGATTGGCTCAAAGAATCAAATGTGGCCGCCGTTGAATTTAAAAGCATTTCCAGGGGGCTTATTGTAACAGATGAAATGGTAAAGGCTGCGAAAGTGAGGCTTTTGCTTGCCACAACTTTATGTCCGGGGAAATACCTGACTATTGTAAGCGGTGATGTGGCAGCAGTTGAGAAGTCTCTGAAAGTGGCGGAGCAAATTGGTGGCAGGCATGTATTCAGCTCTTTTGTGATCAGCGGCATTGGACCGGAAGTGCTGGATGCAATAAGCGGTAAGGTAATTTCTAAAATAAAAGATGCAATTGCAATAATTGAAAGCCTGCAGATGGCAAACATAATAAATGCTGCTGACATAGCAATAGACAGTGCAAATGTGGAAATTGCAGAGCTCAGGCTTGGAAAAGGCTGCGGTGTTAACAGTTTTTTTATTATAACCGGAAGCCTTACAGCTGTTAATGAAGCTGCAGCAAGCGCCGCAGGTTTTCTTAAAGAAGAGGGATCGCTTATTGCTTACAGAGTTATTGCAAATCCTGACAGGGAGCTGTTGAAATGGCTGCAGCCGGCGATGTGTTCCTGCTGATGAAAAAATTTATGTATTTTTTAATTTGATTTTAATTGCAGTTTTAAATAATTATAAAATATTTAAGGAAAACTGAAATGGAAAAGACAGAAAGCATACACAGAAATGATATTATTGACATCTGTAAAAGGGTTCATGCAAACGGTTGGGTTGCAGCAAATGACGGCAATATTTCAATAAAGATTTCTCCCAATACTGTGCTCTGCACCCCCACAGGAATGAGCAAGGGCTATATGAGGACTGACCAGCTTATAAAGGTGGATATGGATGGTAACAAGATAGAAGGCAGCCTTGAGCCTTCATCTGAGATACTTATGCACCTTGATGTTTATAAAAACAAGGAAGGCATAAACAGCGTCGTGCATGCGCATCCTCCTTTTGCTACAGGATTTGCAGTTGCAGGCGTTGACCTTGACCAGTGTATTATGCCCGAGATAATAATAGGGCTGGGCTCCATTCCCACGGCAAAGTTTGGAACACCTTCGACAATGGAAATACCTGAAAGCATAAGGCCGTTTCTCAAAGAGCATAACGTTTTTCTCCTTGAAAACCATGGCGCGCTTTCTCTGGGCCAGGATGTTTTCCAGGCATATTACAGAATGGAAAGCCTGGAGCTTTTTGCAAAGATAAGCCTTGTTGCAAGACTGCTTGGAAATGTAAATATACTGAGTGAGGACAATGTAAAAAAACTCATAAAGGTAAGACAGGACTTTGGCTTGCCTGTTGAGGACTATCCAGGTTGCAAGATTAACGGCAAATTTGTAAAGGAGCCGGCCTCCATATCTTCAGCT
>JAFGMJ010000057.1 GCA_016927635.1 Actinomycetota bacterium | reverse complement strand
TTATTAACCGATGAATTTATAATAAAAAATGAAGGGGTATGTAAAATATGATTTTTTTTCTGCAATGTGGTTTTATCCAATAAAATATCTGCAGCTATACCTGCATCCACAACCATTACATCGATTCCGAAATGTTCTGCTAGCACATTGATACCTGCTCCGCCGTTTAAAAAATTATATACCATTTGTGGCGTAACTTCGCGGGGATATGCGCTTACCCCCTCCTGTACCACACCGTGATCTGCAGCCATGATAATTACCAGTTTTTTAGAAAGATTTGGATTTAATTTACCCGTTATTGCTGCTATCTGTTTTGCAAGCTCCTCTAGCCTGCCGAGGCTGCCTTTAGGTTTTGTAAGGCTATCCAGCCGGACCTGTGCTTTTTTTAGAATATTTAAATCGTAGCCTTTTATTTCTGACAGTGCGCTTTTTATAACAGAAATATCATTCTGTTTTGTTTCTGGCATCGGATTGTGACCTTTCAATTTTTTACAATAATTGCGCTTTCATACTTTTTATTTTAATGCATTTTATATTATTATAGTTGATATGAACAGAAAAAACGCCTATGAACTTTTTATGAGCGGCAAAGAAATGGCTGCAAATCATAACTATTTGCAGTCACTGATGTTTTTTGAAAAAGCCTGCCAAATAGAGCCGGCCAGGGGTTCAATACATGAAGCTCTTGCAGTTTCTTATTATAATTGCGGGTTTTACAAGCCCTCAAAAAAACATTTTAAAATTGCCATTGATATTGATCCTGCAAATGATTTTTCATATTATGGGCTGGGGCTTTGCCTTGCAAAAGAAGGCAGGTTTAAGACTGCAATAGGAAATATAAAAATTGCTTTTGCCATGAAACCTGGCAACCAATCTTATAAAAGGGCATTGAAAAAATATGAATTTCTTTTAAATGATCTGAAGGATTAGAAAAATTACATTTTCAGCGGGTGGAATTAACATACCCAGCAATTAATCAAATATAAACATGAAAGGACAAAAATGCCCATAGTCACAATTGACCTGCTTGAAGGCAGAACAGTTCAGCAGAAAAGAGAACTGGCGGAAAAGATTACCGCAATCATTTCAGAAGTTGCAGAAGTTAAGCCTGAAGTGGTATGGATTAAAATCAATGAAATGAAAAAAGAAAATTTTTCAACCGGAGGCACGCTCAAAATTGACGTTTAAAATCACGGGCTATTCCTGCAGTATGCATCAGCATATATATTTTTCCGGTTTTTTTAAAAAATAGTATCTTATTAAAACAGTAAAAAAATTAACAGTTATAAAAACTAATGCTGTAAATATTGTAAATTTTAAGCTTTTTTCATAAACCAGTTTTATAACATAAGGAGCCAGCATTGCGCCAATATCCCCGCTTGCAAAAAGGATAGCAATCATGACCCCCTGGCGTATAAACCTGGATTTTTTACTGATTGAAATCACTGAAAGCGGTATTATGCCTGATGCAGACAAACCCATTAAAAAAAGAAAAACATAAACCGATATTTTATTATTTATAAAAACTATAAAAGCGGTTGAAAGCAGGCATAGAAATGATATTGCTATAAGCATAAGTTCAGGATCGATTTTTTTGATTAAGAAGCTGATAGTGGCTCGCCCCATAAAATTTGCAATAAAAAAAACCGACACTATTACAGAAGCAGAGTAAATATCAAACCCTCTTAATACCCTGAAATACGTGGGCGCCCATGATACAATGACCGTCTGGGCTGCCATATAGGTAAACAGAACAAATGCAGTAAGAATAAAAACAACAATAAAGATTTTGTTTTTAAAATTAACAGGACTTTCATTTGATTTATTTTTTTGTTCGGCAAAATATGTTTTTTTCCTGCCGGTAAAAATAAAAGAAATTATGATTAAAAGTATAAAAATTGCGCTTACTGCATATATTGTACGCCAGTCTAAACCTTTTGAAATAATAAAAGATGATATTGCAGGAGATACCACTGCGCCCAGGGGATAGAAGCTCAGGCTGAAAGTCATAAGCATTTCTTTATTGGGATTATTTCCAGCAAGCAGCTGTTCCAGCGCCTGAACCCATACCACTCCTGTTAAATAACCGGCCAAAAAATAAGATATGTAAAAAAATGCTATAATTTTTGAAAAAGAAGGGAAAAGCATTAAAACAATTATTAATGAATAGCCGCAAATTATAATGTATTTTCGGTAAAAAAGCCTGTTCCACATTGAAGACGTGAGCATGCCGGCTATTCCCCCGAATACAAAAAATGAAAAAACAAGGTTTAAATTATCAATATTGAACCCAGTGGCCAGACTTATATCTAAAAGTATGGGGCTTAAGGACATCAGGAAAAAAGAGTAAAACATCATGGTCAGGAAAGTCGGTATTTCCACAATATAGGGTTTGATATTTTCTCTTAATCGCATCTATATAATTTGTTTTTGAGCAGCTTCAATGTAAATAATGTATTGCGCCTCCGTCAGCAATTATATTTGCGCCGCATATATATCCTGAATCATCCGAAAGAAGAAAAAGAGTCACATTTGCAATATCCTGCGGCCTGCCTATCCTGCCTAAAGGCACCCTTTTTGCAAGAGCGGCATTAGTTTCAGCATTGTCAGGATATCTTTTTCGAAGCATTGGAGTGTCTATGATATGAGGAGTAATTATATTTGTACGTATGCCTCTTGAAAGAAGCTCATAAGAAAGGCCCTTCATAATGCCATACTGGGCAGTTTTTGTAGCGGCATAATGCAGGCCCCCACCGCTTCCGGTTTCAACAGTTGCCGAACCTATTATAACTATATTCCCACTTTTATTTGCAAGCATATGCCTGACAAGAGATTTGATGACAAAAAAAGTACCGTTTAAATTTATATCGACTGCTTTTTTCCATTCAGGTATTTCCATATCCTCAATGGCAACCCTGCTTCCATAACCTGCCGCACATACAATATTATCAATTTTGATAAATTTTTTAATTGCATCATCACAGGATTTTTTCACAAGTTCATAATCAGATATATCACAGGGAATAAAAAGGCCTTTTTTTTTATATTTGCCCTCTATTTCTTTTATTACTTCAGGGCATCTCTTCTCATCCATATCAAGTATTGCAATATCTGAACCGTTTTCGGCAAGCTTAAGAGCTATTTCCCTGCCGATTCCGCTGGCCCCCCCTGTGATAAGAGTTGTCTTTCCAAGCATTTTTAATTCATTCATTTCCAACCTTCCTGGTAAAAAACTATAGCAGTTTTAAATACTTACTGTACTGTCCATCCCAGTAAGAAATATTTGCCGGTTTATATTCTAAAACATTTGATGAATTCAGTGATACCTGTCTTCCCTCAGAAAGGTTTTTTATCTCTCCTGCAGCCTTTAACTGCATCAAAAGATTGCCTATGGAAGTCGTTTCGGTGGGTCCTGCAAAAACGGTAAGGCCGGTTGCATCGGCTACCCACTGGCACAGCAGCTTATCTTTTGTGCCGCCGCCAACCATATTAAGATATCTGAATTTTTTTGCGGTTATTTTTTCAAGAATCTTTATATCATGCTTTACTTTCAGGGCCAGGCTTTCATATATTACTCTTGCTGTTTGCGAAAGACTCTGGGGCACCTGCTGGTTTTTTTCGCTGCAGTACTGCCTTATCATTTTTGGCATATCGGGCTGGTTAAGCATAAAAACAGGCTCATCGACATTTATAAATGAACCTATTGACGCAGTGTCCCTGGCTGCAAACATTATATCGTCCCAGGAAATCTCCTTCTTTTCTTCTTTTAACCATCTGCCCCTGCATTGCTGAATTACCCACATACCCACGAAATTTTTAAAAAGAAGTGTCTTGCCCTCAGCACCTGCTTCATTTGCAAAACCTGATTCAAATATTTCACTGTTAATAATTGGGCTGTCCATTTCTATGATGTTTATACCCCAGGTCCCTATACTCATAAAGGCCCTGTCTGATGACTCATTAGGCACAGGTATGCCAGCTATTGCCGAAGGGGTATCATGGCTTGCCGGAGCAATTACTTTTACAGGTTTTAAATCCAGCTCATCACAGACACTTTTTTGCAAAAACCCGACTTCAGTTCCGGGTTGTATAATATTACAGAAAATATCTGAAGGAAAACCAAGCCGCTCAGTTATCTTTGCCTCCCATTTTTTTGTAAATGGATTGCACATAAGTGACGTATGAGCATCCGTATATTCATTTACTGCAATCCCAGTAAGAAAATAATTGAATAAATCTGGCATCATTAGAAATTTTGAAGCATTCAAAAACTCAGGGCTGTCCTGCATTTTAAGCGCAAAAAGATTGAAAATGCCGCTATAGGATACAAGGGCGCAGCCTGTCAGCTCAAAAAGCTCTTTTTTGCTAATTATTTTGTAAAGCTGGTCGCATATGCTGTTTCTTTTTTCATCCCTGTAGTGTATTGGATTGGATATAAGCTTTCCATTTTTGTCGATAATGCCAAAATCAACTCCCCATGTATCAATCCCAAGGGATTGTATGTCTTCATATTTTTTTGAAGCTATATGAAGCCCTGTTTTAAGTTCGCCGAAAAGCCTTAAAAAATCCCAGTAAAGCGTACCGGCAGCAAAAACAGGTATATTGTCAAATCTGTGTATAACGTCGAAATCAAATTTTTTTCCGTCAAAGTTTGCCACTGCTGCGCGTCCGTTACTGGCCCCAAAATCAAATACAAGATAATTTTTTGATGCCATTTTACCTCCTCTAGGTCTGCATTTTAGCCCTGCTTGTTTGCAGTTAGATTATATTGTTATTATTCTAGCAAATACATTAAATGATTTTAACTGAAATTAAATGTTTATATTGACAAGCAGCCTTTTAGCCCAGCAGGCCTTTTTTACTGTAATAATTCCTTGCATCGCTTAATATCTTTCTTATTTCTTTTTCCTGCTCATTGCTTAAAGGAGATGGATTATGATTTTGAAGCAAGCCTTTTACATTTGTCCTGGCTTTATCAATAACAGATAGCATGCCTGAGCGCTCCCAGTCCTGGTAAGAGAGCCTGTCAAATGTTTTGGGCACATAATATTCTTTTTTCCAGTTTTCCCTTGTATGTTTTTTACCCAAAAAAGAACCCGGGGATGGGCCCACTTCAGCAATAAGCGCGGCAGCAGTTGTCAATTCATTTACCTCAAATCCTTCTATATATCTGCCTATTATGTTTACAGCATCATTGTCTATTACAGCCTGGACAGGGCTCCAGGCAAGCTCCTGGCTCACAGAGCCAATAAATGCAATCATGCTTGCGCCGGAAAGTGCTGCAGAAAGCGCAAGATGGGTTTTTTCAAAAGCATTCTGGTAATCAATCATTTTTGAATTGGGAAAAGCTGCCATAGCGTTTGATACAGGGATTCTATACATATCCCTGTATATCTGGTTAAAAGCCATCTGGTGATAACCCGAACCAATGGCTCCAAAAAACAGGTTTCCGCTTTCCATATCCATTGGTATTACAAAATCATTTGCAAGAACGGGATGTCCCGGCCTGTAGCACTGTATAAACGTTATTGCAGCAAGTATTTCAGCATTATTTGAAACAGTTGCCCCGGCTACAGTAACAGGGGAGCTTCCTCCCATTACAGAGCCGCCCGTAGCCCATATGGGAAAGCCATTATCCATATATTCAAAAGCCGCATTTATTGCATCTTCAGGAAAGCACAAAGGAGCGGCTCCTTCCATGGTGCCTATGAGCTGTTTACCTGCTGCATTTGCTATCCTTGCCTCCCATATGAATGAATCGGTTGCCTGAGCCCCCCTTGAAACCCTTGTGGAATTTCTTGCAATACTTGCCTGGCTTTCAGCTAGAAGCATTACCGGTTCAATACCCTTCAGCTCGAAAAAGGGACAATATGATGCCTGGAAATCAACTGCCTCAAGCCCGTCGCATATTCTGACGCCATCGTCATTTTCCTGAAGCGTTGCTACCGAAAGCCTGCCCGTCTTTTCATCATGAAGTTTTGCTCCGGCTGCAGGCATAAAATATAAACTGGACAGGCTGATTCTTAAATCATCTTCAGGTATGCGCGCTTTTACAGAAAAACTGGAAGGCGTCTTTCTTGCAGATTCCTCTACAAGCCATCCTGGAAATCTTGCAATTTTTTCATCCATATCAATAATGCAGCCATTTTCTTTTAAAATTTTTAAGGCTCTTTCGCTTTCCAGTTTAACGCCTGTTTTTTCAAGCACTTCAAGGGTTGCGCTGTGTATGTATTCCAGCTGGGTATCAGAAAGAACTTTTAAAGGCGCAATTTTCCTTGTAAATCCCTTTCGCATAAATTCTTCCTTTCGTAAATTAAAAACACAAATAAATCAGGGAAAAAATAAATTTATTTATTTCTGCACACCATGTTCAAAATCAAATAAGCATTCAAGATACTTAACCACTTCTTCAGAATCATAATCCGGCTGTGTATCCATAAATGCTGCTGTTGCCTCACTCCATTTTGGTGTGGCCGGCTGTTTTCCAAGATATTCAAAAGCTTTTGAAATATTTTCAGCTTCAACATATACAACTGCATAATTATCAAGCATGTATATTTTCATTTTTTCAAACCCGGCATTCTTTATGTTCTCAAGCACTTCATTCCAGACATTGCCTTTTTTATGTATGTTGATATAATCTTTTTTGCCTTCAGGTTTGATTTTCATATAAAAACATGTGCTTTCCATTGCATGCCTCCTAAAAAATTTATTAATATTATTCTATGGCAAAAATTACAACAGCTGCTTTCTACAATAAGCCCTTTACCCTGTAATATTTTCTTGCGCTGGCAAGTATTTTTTCTATTTCCCTGTCTGCTGAATCACTTAAAGGCTTGACTTGATGAGTTGCAAGTATATACTCCATCCTTTCCCTGGCTTTATCAAGCACGCCTTTTTTCCCTGAGTTTTTCCATTGCGGATATGATAGCCTGTCTGCTGATTTTGGCATAAAATATTCTTTTTTCCACCACTCTCTTGTATGGGATTTATTCAAAAAAGTTCCCGGGACAGGACCGACCTCTTTTATAAGATCGACTGCCATTGTATCTTCACTGATTTCAAAGCCTTCTATTGTTTTGCCTATTGTAATTGCAATATCGTCATCTACTATTGCAAGCAAAGGATTGTAGGATAATTCAGCTGTGACACCTCCATGAAATACAATCATATTTGCCCCTGAAAGCGCAGATGCCATTGCTATATGGGTTTTTTCATATGCGCTCTGGTAATCAGCTTTTTTTGCATAGGGAAATGCAGCGCCCGTATTATTTGTTGGTATTTTATAAAGATCATGCCACATCTGGTTAAACGCCATCTGGTGAAGGCTTGCGCCAAGAGAGCAGAAAAACAAATCCCCGCTTTCCATATTCATAGGAGTGACAAAATCATTTGCGATTATGCCTGTTCCCGGCCTGATGCACTGTATAAACGCAACTGAAGCCAGCAACTCTGCATTATTGCTTATGGTAGAACCGGCAATTGTTACGGGTGCAGTTCCCCCCATTACAGAGCCTGCAGCAATATACATGGAAAAGCCTGCTTCTACATAAGTAAATGCTGCATTTATTGCATCTTCAGGATATGAAAGAGGCGCTGCTGCCTCCATATTGCCGATAAGTTCCTGCCCTGCAGCCTGGGCAATTTGGGTTTCCCAGATGAATGTATCGGTAGGCTGGGTTCCCCTGGTTATTTTAGTGGAGTTTCGCAGCCTCATTGCAAGGCTGGTTGAACAAAGCATTACGGGTTCAACGCCCTCTATTTCAAAATAAGGGGTATAACCGCTGTAAAGGTCTATTGATTCAAGTGCATCTGATATAAAAACTGCCCTGTTATTTTCCTCCATTGTCGGAACCCTGACCTCCCCGGTTTCAATATCTGAAAGCCTTGCCCCAAGTGACGACATAAAATAAAGGGTATTTGCACCAATAAGAAGATTGTCTTTGGGTTCTCTTGACCTGACAAGGAAGCTGCCTGGGCACATTGCTATACTATTTTCAACAAGATCAGGTGGAAAATATGCTATCCTCTGCTCAAAATCTATCCTGCAGCCATTCTTTTTTAAAAGATTTAAAGCCTTTTCAGATTCGAATTTACATCCGGTCTCAGCCAGAACCTCCAGGGTGCGCCTGTGAATTGTTTCAACCTGTGCGTCAGAAAGTATTCTTAGGGGTTCGAAATTTCTTGTAAAACCTTTTCGCAAATTATCCCTCCTGTGAAAATATTTTCTATTTAGAATATATGCCCCTGTAAAAAAGAGGTATTTTTAAAAAATCATTACAGTGTGTCTGGCCGGCAGAAATTTTTAAAAACTAAAACAGTTCAAGTTTTCCGGCAATCTGCTGGTTTAAGTCAAATATTTTTTCACAGGTGTTAACCTTTCCGCTGCCATCCAGAGGTGGAGAGACTTTTATCCATGGACCGACCTTTAAATTCCATTTTTTCTGCACTTCATGGCTGGCAAGTCTTTTATAAATCGCGTCTATGTCTTCAGTCTCATAATAAACTATTGAAAGATTTTTATAGTTCCATATAAGCAGTTCATTGGCTCCCTCGCTTTTAATCGATTCGAGAAGTTCCGGCCAGGGATTTTTATGAATATCGATGTATTCCTTAAGATGGTCCGGATCAATTTCCAGCACCATCAAATATCTTTTTATATTTGTTTTTACATCTTTTGAATTATTTTCGGACTGCATTTATACCTCCTGAAATCATTTTGATTAGAATTTCTGGCATTTCCTTTTCAGCTTCCTGTTTTTAAGCGCCATCTGTGTGCTGTAAAACTCTTCTATAACTTCGCATAAACCATCTACAGTCATTTCATGTATTGTCTTTCCAAATTCCCTGGTAGCAAATGTGGGATCGCCCGCGCCGCCGTAAGTGCTGTTCTCAAGATACCATGTTGACAGATACAGTTTCTTTTTTTTGCCTGTTCCCCAGTCGATTGGGCAGGTATTAAGGTCGCTCTTCATTATATCCGTGTCATCAGCTAAAGACATATCGACAAGCTCTTCATTTAAATAAAGCATTACTGAAGTCTCGATTTCACAGGCATGTCCTATACCGCCGGGCTTTGATTTCCGGTGTGCCTTTACATATTCCCTGTCCCAGCAGTCAAAAATATTGGTTATTCCCGGAAATATTTTGAAATCATCACCTATTGAACGGACAACTACGTCAAGTACGCCTGGGTTATTGCCGTGGCCGTTTACAATCAGTATTTTATTGATGCCCATGTCTATAAGGGACTGGCATATATTATACATAAGGTCAATAAGCACTTTTGGCCTTATTGTAATGGTTCCAGGCCAGTTTTTTAACATGAAAACCGAGTACCCGAACCATACGGCTGGAAGCACGGACAAAGGTATTTTCCCTTCCATTTTTTTTGCGGCATCCATTGCTGCGCTGTAAGCCATTCTTGTATCAGTTATAACAGGCAGATGCCTGCTGTGTACCTCACAGGCTCCAATGGGCACTATGACCATACCTTCATCCTGGATAAATTTGCCTATTTCCGGCGAACGCATTTCTTCAAAATTTATTTTCACTTTTTATGCTCCTGAACTTTAACAGCAGATTTTATTTTTAACTGCTTCTTTTAATAATCTCTGCTTTTATAAATAATTGCTGATTTTATCTTTATTTAACGTAAAGATAATCCCTGTAATCATACCTTCTAACTTTGCCAAGCTCTGCCCAGTATGCATACTCCTCAATATAAGCTGCCACGTTCTGGAGCACTATGGGAAAATGATGCGGAAGGCCATTGGTCAAAAACGTATTTGCAAGATCCCATGCCTTTATAGGCTCCTCATAGAATTTAAGCTCATTTACCCATCCGCGGCTGCCTGAGAATGAAGGTTTATCAGGGTCAAAGAATTTGCCTGTTACATAATAGAACTTATCACCCTCACCTGATATCCTGAATATGGTCACATCGCTCTTTTTAAAAATAAGGTCAGTTACAGGCCCGGCGTTTTTGACACTTTCTGCATAATCTGCAAAATAGTGTTTTTCACATATAACACCGCGCTCGTTTGCCATCTCAAAAGGCGCAGAGCCACAGTGCCACAAAAGAAGAGACTGGTCGGCCTCATCAAACTTTGCAAGATCCATTAAAGCTACCGGCTGGTTTGTAATTTTCTGCAGTATAAGCATGGAAATCGTACCCATTACGTCTGCCTCGCATCCGGCAGAAATCCCGTCACTGTTTAAGAGTGAGTTTACAAGGCATCCGGTCATTTCCTTAAGCGGCATAAGCTTTGGCCAGCAGCTGAAAGCAACTGCAGAGTATCCGTTTTCTCTACAGATCTTTTTTATTGCAAGGTACATCTTAACTGAATCAAGTACCTTTTGTTCAGAAACCCTGCTTATCTTGCATGTACCCAGTACTTTTTTATAGACCTGGCTTACCTCTGCCTCAGGCATTTTATCTCCAAGCGCTATTATGTCTTCAACCTCATAATCCCTTGTCACATCCACGCCAAGATACTGGTATATTGCCCTGGGGTTTGCCATATGATTAATGTGCCCGTCTGCAAGCTTGCCAATCTGGGCCACTCTTGAATTTTTTATTGCCTTAAGCGCTGAAAGGGCTTTTATGGTTATGTCAAAACGGGGTTTGAAGAATTTGCTAGCCATATCCCCGAAGAACCATTTTGTCTTTACGGGTTTTTTTAGGAAATTATGCAGTGATATGCCCACATTCTGTGAGATGTTTACAAATGATGCAAATGTCATGGGGCCTGTCTCAGACAGCTCTTCAATTGCCCACAGCCCGAAGTTTGCGCCTGATTTCATAATCTCGTAAACATTGTCGCCTATTATATAGGAGGGGTGGAAAAGAATGACAAAATCAAGCTGGGATGCCTCTATTTCTTTTCTTATGTTCTGCGCCTGCTCCATATTCTGCATGACAGTGTCTATGACATGAAGTTCAAAGCCATATTTATCAGCCATTTTTGCAAGGTCTTTCTGGTAGCTTTTAAAGTATTCAAGCCCTTTTGTGGAAAATCCCTCCATAAAACCTGCAACAAAACCTACTTTTAACTTTTCCATTTTAAAACCTCCGATTAATGCTAGCTTTATAATTTTTAAATAATCATATTAAAATAATCAAAAGTTAAAGGCGAAATATAAATTCCAGGTATTTGGAGTTTAAGCCTTAAGAAGTTCTCTCCGCCTCACTCTAATCGAATCTATTAAAATTGCGGCAATAAGTATTATGCCATTGAATGCTTCTCGCCAGAAAACAGGTACATCTATCATAGTAAGACCGTTAGCAATTGAATTTATTATAAGCAGGCCAGCGGCAACTCCGATTAGCGTTCCCCTTCCTCCTGCAAGCGATATTCCGCCGAGCACTACAATTGTCAGTATTGTGAATTCAAATCCGGTTCCAAATTCACCCTGGGCAAATGCTGCCTGGCTGGTCATAAGGAACGCGCTTATGCCGCATGTAATGCCTGCGACTACAAAAGTTAAAAACTGTGTTCTTTTAACAGGTATACCTGCAAGTCTTGCAGCGTTTGAATTTGAGCCTACCTGGTACACATTCCGGCCAAATTTAGTAAACCGCAGCAGAAGATATGCAATAACAAAAATCACAATAAGATATACAAAGCTGTACGGTATTGTTTTTGCAATAAACCCCCTGCCCAAAGAGACATAAAATTTATCATTTATCAAAGCAGGCTTATTTGCCAGCAAAAGCGCAACACCCCTCAATATCGCCAGGGTACCAAGGGTAGTTATTACTGAATTTATGCCGACAACTGTGATTAAAAAGCCGTTTATTGCCCCTACAAATGCTCCAAGGGCAATACCCGCCAAAATAATGACAGCAATGGGTATTTTAACTCCTTCAATATTAAACATCATAGCCATGACAATTGAGCATATACCGACAACAGAACCTACTGAAACGTCAAAGTTTCCGGTCAATACTACAAAAGAAAGGCCCACAGCCATCATTCCATATACGCTTAACCCGGAAATAATGGTCTTAAAGTTGACAAAGCTTAAAAATTGCGGGTTTATCCCCCCGAAAATCGCGCACATCAATATGAACACTATTACAAGACTCGGGGCAATAGAATTGACTTTAAAAATATTTATTCTTTGCCAGCCGCTTTTCCTGTTTACATTTAAATCAGTGTTTGACATATGTTTTATCTCCTTGCAGCTCTTTGGTTTCTGACTTCATAAAGTGAAACAATTAATATAAGGGCAAGCCCCTGGAAAACCTGTATGAAATATGAGGGGACATTTAAAACAGAAAGACCATTAAAAATCACCGATACTATAAGTACGCCTATTACTGTTCCCCACACACTGCCTGCGCCTCCCGCAAGAGATATTCCTCCCAGAACTACTGCAGAAAGCACCGGCAGGGCCATTTTTGCGCCGGCCAGGGGGTTGCCGACACCTGTCATTGCAACCATTACAATGGATGCAATACCAGTGACAAGCCCCATAAAAGTGTAAAGAAGTATCCTGACTTTCTGGACTTTTATGCCGGAAAGTGTAGCAACCTTTGGATTTGCACCTATTATATAAATGGTCCTTCCCGTTTTTGTAAATGTAAGAATAAACCAGAAAACAATAATAAATATTATAAGTACAAAAAGTGAAATAGGGATTTTTAAAAATGTCCTTGTTGCAAAATAGTAAAGCTGGTCCGTAAGCATTGATAAAGAGCGGCCCTCACTCATAACCAGGGCAAGAGCACTGAGTATGGACATCATACCCAGTGTCAGTATTATTGGTATTAGATCAAATTTTTCAATAAGAAGCCCGTTTAAAAAACCTACAAGCACAGCTGCTGCCACACCTACGATAAGGCAATAAGGAAGACCTATACCAAGATTATACAGATATGCCATAAGCACGCCTGAGAAGGAAATACTTGCGCCAAATGATATATCAAGGCCTCTTGCTATCATAAGCGGCGTCAGGCCAAGCGCAAGAACACCGGTTATTACCATATTTTTAAGCATTGTGCTTATATTATCGTAAGAAAAGAATTCTCTTCTTATAAGTGAAAAAATCAGGACCAGAGCTATTAATGCAATGAGCAGGATAAGGGTGTCAGTGAGCCTAAAGCTTGTCTTTTTTTTCTCCAAAACCTTTCCATCCATTTAACAACCTTTCTTATGCCTAAATATTTAAAAATTTTAAAAAAATCAAAAATTAAAATCATGCAGTTGCAAAATGCATTAATTCTTCCTGTGAGGTATCCTTTGTGATAAATTCTTTAACTACTTTCCCATCCTTCATCACAATTACCCTGTCAGAAACCGAAAGTATTTCAGGAAGTTCACCTGAAACCATCAAAACAGCTGCCCCCTGAGAACAAAGGCCTTCAGCTATTTCATATATCTCTGCTTTTGAACCGATGTCTATGCCACGCGTGGGCTCGCTCATTAAAAATATTTTGGAATCTTTTTCAAGCCATTTTGCAACAACCACTTTCTGCTGGTTTCCGCCTGAAAGGCTTTTTGAAGGCGTATCTATGCCGGGAGCTTTTATGTTCAGTTTTTTAAACCAGCTGTTTGCATGCAGATTCTCGGTATTTCTGTCAAGCATAAAACCTTTCCCTATATTTTCAAGGTTGGTCGATGTGATATTCTGCTTTACATTAAGCCCCAGCGCTATTCCTTCTTCTTTTCTGTCATAAGGAATATATCCAAGCCTGAAAGCTTTGGCTGTAAATGGGTGCTCTATGTCGACTTTTTTACCTTCTATAAAAACATCTCCTACTGTTTTTTTCTTATCTCCAAAAAGAACTGAAAAAAGCGTATGGGTGCCAGATCCAAGCAGACCAAAAAATGCGACAATCTCGCCTTCTTTTACTGAAAAAGAAATATCTTTTAGCCTGTCAAGATAGCTTAAATTTTTGACTTCAAATACAACGTTTCCTTTTTGAATTTCCCTTCTTTTATATTGCTCGGAAAGATCTCTTCCGACAATCATATGAACCAGTTCGGAGCGGTTCGTATCAGATGTTTTTTTCTCACCCACTTTTTTTGAATCCCTCAGCACCACTACCCTGTCTGTTATCTCAAAGATTTCCTCTATCCTGTGGGATATATATATTATAGACACGCCATCGGATTTTAATTTTCGTATTATCTCATATAGATGCTCGACATCCCTTTCTGTAAGCGCAGATGTCGGTTCATCCATTACAAGTATTTTGGCTTTACGCCTTATTGCTTTTGCTATTTCAACAATCTGCTTTCCCCCGACACTTAAGTTTTCCACATATTCAGCAGGGTCTATCTGAGAGCCAAGGTTTCTGAGTATTTCCTTAGATTTCTGGTTCATTTTTTTCCAGCTTACGATGCCCAGCTTGTTTTGGATTATATTGTCCGCAAAAATATTTTCTGCAACTGTAAGCGAATCAAAAGAATTAAGCTCCTGATAAATTACCCTGATGCCTGCAGAAATTGACTCATGTGGGCTTAAAAATACCTGGCTTTGCCCGTCTATATATATTTCTCCTTTTTCAAGAGAGTAATCGCCGGAAAGTATCTTGATAAGCGTTGATTTTCCTGCGCCGTTTTCTCCCAGAAGGCCGAGTATTTCGCCCTTTTTAAGATAAAAGGAAACATCGTTGAGGGCTCTTACACCCGGAAAATTCTTGGTAATGTTTTTCATTTCAAGAAGATAATTATTGCTGTTTTCATCATTCAAAAGACATCACCTTTCATATTTTACTTTGAATAATAATATATAGAAATTTAAATTATTATCTAAATGAATAATTGAAATAGTAAATGAACCTGTTTTTTACATTCACAGTGACATGTATCTGGATTTTTTAATATCTTTAAACAATTTATTATACAGTTTTAAAAATGAAATAAAAAATAATAAATACCGGATAATTTTTAAAAGTAAACCTGTTAAAAATCTGCATATTAGCATTAAAATATTTAACCCGGGGACATTTTAGATGTCCCCGGACTTTAATTATATCCTGTTTAAAAGCTTTGCCTGGAAAAAATCAGGCTACATTAATTATTGTACAGGATAATATTCATCGATATTTGCTGGAGTAATAATCACATTGTCAACAAACATTTCTTTTGGAACTGCCTCTGCGCCGCCATACATGTATGCAAGAGCGCCAGGTATGCAATATTCGCCATATTTCTCAGGGAAGTATGAAGAATCTCCATCTATGGCTCCATCCCTTATAAGCTGCATTCCAAGTTCGTCAAGGCCCTGTGACATCATAAGTGTCTTTTCGGCATCCCATCTTCCAGATATATCTGCAGCTGCCTGGTAACCTGAAGCACTCTGGTCATTAAGACAGAACACAGCTATGCTTTCAGCTGCGGGGTATTTTGCAAGTATGTTCTGGAAATCTGTTTTAGCTTTTTCAGTGGATGAAGAATCAACTACTGCCCAGACGCCTTTGCCGCCATCAACATCAGGATTTAAGTCATCGCCATATTTAGCAACCATCTGGTCTACTGAGCCTTTTATCCTCAAGAATACTGTTTCACCTACAGTCGGGTTTGTCTGATAAAGGACAAGATCAACCATATCTATTCCACCCATTGCCTCTATTTGCTCTATTGCCCAGTCTCCTGTTAGAACAGCTGTTCCATAATTATCGACGCCCATAAACGGGAAATCCCCTACCGGTACGTCTATTGCAATTATGAAAATTCCTTTTTCTTTGGCTTCAACAGCTATCTGGTCATTGATTTTTGCATCAAACTGGAACTGCAAAAACACTTCAGGATTTTTATTGAATATTATATCCTTATTCTGTATGGCTATGTTAGGGTCTGCAGCATTGTCAAGCACGGTAAGGTCTGCGTCTGCCCCACCAGCAAGCTTCCACTCTTCAATAATATTATTTTCAACTGATGTGCAGAAAGGGAAAGCCTTTATGATGTTTGCAAATGCCATTGTATGGCCTTTAGCAGGTTCGCCGACATATTCGCCTGCAACTGCCATTGCCCTGAAATCTTCATATGTGGTCCCTCCTGCTGCTGCAGTTGTCTCCTCTGCGGCTGCGGTTGTCTCCTCTGCTGCTGCAGTTGTCTCTTCTGCTGCTGCAGTTGTCTCCTCAGCGGCAGCGGTGGTCTCTTCTACTGCTTCAGTCTTGCAACCGGGTATAACTGACATTGCAAGCAATACGATGAAAACCAGCCCCGCAATTAAGGCTACCTTCATTTTATTCATTTTTTCCTCCTTTTTTGTTTTTAACTTATTGCCCTTTTTGTTTTTTATGCAAGCCAGTATTATCTTTTCATGCATAAACTTTTTATTAAAAATAATTGCTTATCAGCTTATTATTAAAATTTTTAGTGATAAGTATTGATTCCAGAAAACAAATTGAATTATCAGCTGGCTATTATCAGCTCCATGCCTTTTGCCTTAAGGCCATCGCTGACTTCCGGATCAATTCCGCTGTCAGATATTATAATGTCTATTTTTTCAAGACTTATCCAGTTATGAGTACTGTAAAGCTTGAATTTCGAACTGTCTACAAGGCATATTTTTTTCTGCGATTTTGCTGCAAAAACTGCCTTCATGCTTGCATCTGTCTGGACAGGGTCAAGAACGCCCACATCGGTAGACATGCTGTAACATGAAAAGAAAAATTTATTTGCATAAAAATTATTTTTCACCAGAAGCTCCCAATGTTCGCCATCGCTTGTGCCGATAAATTTATTGACCATTCCTCCGACACAAATAATATTTATATTTCCCTGCATTATCATTTCTCTTGGCACAAAAATAGAATTTGTAATTATTGTGATATTCTGGAGGTTCTGCTTTTTCAGTTCTTCACAGAAATAAAATGTTGTCGTTGAGCCGTCAATAAACAATGTTTCATTATCATTTACAAGCGTAACGGCTTTTCTGGCAATCATCTTTTTTTTAGCTGCATTTTTTTGCAGGTTTAGATAAAAATTATGATGTCTTTCCTCAGAAGTTAAAAATTCCAACCTACCATAAGTCTTTTTAATGATTCTCTGGTTTTCAAGTATGCTTAGATCTTTATACAAAGCAGACTGGGAGATTTTAATATACCCGGCAAGCTCCTTTACAGGCATGTTTCCGTTTTTGCCCTTTATTATATCAACAATTTTTTTTCTTCTGTCTTCCGGATACAATGCTCTGTCCATTTTTTACAAAAATTAAGAAATATTATATAAAATAGAATAATAAAGATGTAATTTAGCGTAATATTATATAATTTTTGTAGAAAAATCAATAAAAATATATTCTGGACAGCCAAGCATTATAAATTGGCAGCAATTATTCATTTTTCAAAGAACATTTATATTTCAATATTTTAATAAAAACAGAATATCTGCTAACCAGGAATCTGCTATTTTTAAAGTATATAAATTATCAATAAATATAATGCATTTTAAGTTGATATTTTAAAATATTTTTCAACTTCAGTAATTGCTTCATCTATTATATCTATTGCTTTATCTGCAAGTTCTTCAGTCATTGTAAGAGGTGGGGCAAGCCTTAAAATATTTTCAGCCGGTATCCATGCAAGGCCATTTGAAAATGCTTTTTCATATACCATTTTTCCAGCTTCAACAAAAGCTTCATTTGTGCCCCTGCCTTTTACAAGGTCAATTGCTAAAAGAAGACCCCTGCCCCGCACATCTCCAACTATGGAATGGTTTTCTTTTAACTTAAAAAGCCTTTTTTTAATGTGCGCTCCCACAGCATTTACATTTTCAAGTATATTTTCTTCCTCAATGACCTCAAGCGTTGCAAGCCCTGCAGCGCATGCTATCGGGTTTCCCCCATAGGTTGTAGATGCTGAGGCTTTTTCCAGGGCCCAGTCATATTCTTCTTTAACTGCAAATGCGCTTACAGGAAAGCCTCCGCCCACGCCTTTGCCAAGAGTTATCACATCCGGTACCAGCCCGAAATTCTCACAGCAGAACATTTTACCTGTGCGGCCCATACCTGTAAGTATCTCATCTACCACAAAAAGCATTTCTCTTTTTTTACAAATCTCACTAATCCTGGAATAAACCTCATCAGGATAAACAACTGTGCCACTGTAGCCCTGTATAAGTTCCATGATAACTGCAGCCTGCATACCTGTGCCTTCATTATCGATAGTGCCCTCAAGTATATCCATGCACACAAGGCCGCATTCAGGGTATTTGAGTTTGAAAGGGCACCTGAAACAGTTGGGAGTCGGGCTTAAGTGGCATCCTGCAGCTCTTGGGCCAAACGCTTCATTTCCAAGGGATGACAGGCTCATTGAAGCCATTGTTTTTCCGTGCCAGTCCCCCCAGAATGAAAACATTTCATATTTACCGCCTTTTATTACCCTGACAGCCCTAAGCGCTGCCTCAACAGCCTCAGAGCCTCCGCAATAAAGTTGGATGCCATTAATACTTCCCGGAAGTAGCGATGCAAGTTTTTCAAGAAAAAGTGTTTTAACAGGAGTGGTAAAATCATGGCAATTCATAAGTTTATCCGAGTATTCTTTTATCTTTTCTGAAACTTTCGGGTGGCAGTGCCCCGTACTATTGCAGTATATGCCTGCAGAAAAATCTATATAAGTGTTTCCGTCAACGTCTGTCATGGTATTTCCCTGCCCGCTTTCCCAGACAACAGGAAATTGCTTTACCTGGTTTGAATATCCTTTCATATGCCTTGCTGCCCTTTCATGCCAGCTCTTTGATTTAGGGCCAGGCGGAGTAATTAAGATATCAGGTATTTTTCCAGATTTTTTAAAAGCTGCAGTCATTTATAATCTCCTCATCTTTATAAAGTTAAACTAAAAAAAATTTCTTTAAGATATCAGTATTTTCCATATTCATGAACAGCATCTATAAATGCAACAAAATTCTCAAAAGGAATGTAATTTACTATAGAGTGCGAAGAACTGCATATATAACCGTATCCGGGCTTTAATATATCCATATGTTCCTTTACATCTTTTCTTACGTCTTCAGGCGTGCCTTTTGCAAGGGGAAATTCAATATCAATATTTCCCCAGAGTGCTATATCTTTACCGAAGCGCATTTTATAATCCCTGTAATCAACACAATACGGGTCCATAGGATTTAAAGCGTCTATTCCATATTCTATGAGCCAGGGCACAATATCATCTATTTTTCCGTCACTGTGGCACATAACTGCAATACCAGCTTCTTTTATAGGGTCCATGATTTTTTTATATCTTGTAAACCACAATTCTTTAAGTAATTTGGGGGGTAAAAAAAGCCCGCTTTTAAATCCAAAATCATCAGCAGTGTAGCACCAGTCTATTTTTTCTTTTACAAGAGCTTTTGAAAATTTTATCCAGTATTCCGTGCTTATATCAAACATATATTCTATAAAAGCATAATCCTCATAAACATCTATCATAAAATCATTCAAATCCATTAAAAACTCATTTATAGTCATTACAAATGTAGCATAAACAATGCCTACACCTATTTTTGTGCCTTTGACAGCCTCCTTATATTCACGGACATATTTCATCTTTTTTTCAATGTCTGCATCTGTGGGCATAATAAGTTTTTCAAAGTCTTTTCTTGTCTTAACAGGCTTTCCGCTTACAAGAGCAGCTTTCCCATATTTATCAAGCATTTTAAACGGAGTCCAAAGCGCTTCAAGAATTATTGAATCCTGCCCTGTTGCCTGGCATATTTCTATCCAGTCTTTTGGATACATTGGCCTCACTTTATCCTCATCAACTGCACCTTTTGCCGGGTCGCCGCCATAAGCAAGCGTATTTCCCCCGTATCTGCCAAGAATGCGTTCAACTGTCTTATCTTCAATTACGACTTCAAAATGCGGAACCCTGTCCACAGGCTTTCTCCTCATTGCCCCCAGAAGCCTGCCCTTATCCGGTTCGCCCTCATAGGGCTTGAAAAAATAATTGTCCCCGTCCTGCCTTATAATTTTTTCTTCAGCCATTTTTTTCCTTTAAAGATAAATTTTAAAAATTATTAAAAAATAAACAAAAATGTTTATTGCAATAAATACTGGTTTTTTAAAAATATTAAACCTCAAATACCTGTATTGCTTTCTGCCTTTATATTTTTATAAAGTTTATTATATCTGC
>JAFGMJ010000056.1 GCA_016927635.1 Actinomycetota bacterium | reverse complement strand
TTTGAAAGGCATTTAAATGCAGATAAATGATTTTAAATATGAGATTATACATGAGGGTACAATTACATCTGTGCCGGGCGTTTTTTCCGCTTCATGCCATTGCGGCATAAGAAGATTTAAGGATGATATAAGTGTTATAACAATTCCTGGAAATACTGTTTGCAGCGCTGTATTTACTAAAAACAAATTTGCAGCTGCACCGGTTCTTGTTACTAAAAGACAGCTGGAAAAAAACAGAAATATAAATGCAATAATAATAAACAGCGGAATAGCAAACGCGTGTACGGGCCCTGAGGGCGTAAAAAACGCTGAAGAAACAATATCAATAGCTTCTAATCATCTTGGGATAGATAAGGCAAATATCATTGTATCATCCACAGGGAGGATAGGAAAACAGCTGCCTATTGATAAAATTGAAAAGGGCATATCTGTTTGCAGCAATAATCTTAAATCTGAAAATGGACACCTTACGGCTCGTGCAATCCTTACAATAGACAAACATCCAAAGGAATTTGCATTAAAATTCATATCAGAAGGAAAAGAAATAATGCTAGGTGGAATCGCTAAGGGCTCAGTAATGGTTGAGCCCAACATGGCAACCACCCTTTCTTTCATTGCTTCAAATATAAACATAGGTGAAAAACTGCTTGATGAAATGCTTTTTGAATGTGTAGATGACACATTTAACTGTATTTCAACAGATGGATGCCAGAGTACAAATGACATGATTGTTGTCATTTGCAATGGCGTTTCTGGCGCAGAAATAAAAGGCAGGGAAAGTGCAATATATGAAAAATTTAAATCAGCGCTTCATATGTGTCTTGAAAACCTGTCAAAAAAAGTAGTTGAAGACGGGGAAGGCGCCACTAAGGTAATTGAAATAAATGTTAAAGGTGCAGCCAGTAAAAAAGAGGCAAGGGATATCGGAAAAAAGATTGCAAATTCTATTTTATTTAAATCTGCAATGTATGGCGAAGATGTGAACTGGGGAAGGATAGCTGCTGCAATAGGTTCAGCAGATAATGGCATTGAAGGGGGCAGGGTCGATATCTATCTGGACAATATACTTATAATGGGTAAAGGAATGGCAAAGGATTATGATGAAGACGCCGCATTTGCATTGCTTAAAGAAAGGCATATAAGATTTTATATTGACCTGAACTCAGGAAATGATTCTTCAAGAATTTTAACAAACGACATAACTTATGAATATATTAAAATAAATGCTCTTTATAAAAAACAGAAATAAATATTTTTATAAACAGGAGGCGAGTTTTGCATCTAATTTGCAAGCAGGGCTGCACCAAGCGCACCTGTTATCTGCGGCTCCTGGGGGACACTTATGCTGGTCTGAAGTTTTTCGCTTATCGCTTTTACCACTGCAATATTTTTTGCCACTCCGCCGGTCATGCATACAGGTTCTTCAAGGCCTATTCTTTCAACCATTGAAACTATCCTGTTTGTTATTGAATAAACCAGGCCTTTAACTATTTTATTTTTATCAACGCCATGGCCAATGAGGGAGACTATCTCAGATTCCGCAAAAACTGTGCATGTGGAGGATATGTCAACTTTTTCTTTTGTCTTCATGAATATATCTGCAAAATTTTCAAGGTCTATCTCAAGCACTTTAGACATCACTTCAAGAAATCTGCCTGTCCCGGCAGCGCATTTGTCATTCATTAAAAAATCTGCAGGATTACCTTCAGGGTCAAGCTTGATTACTTTGCTGTCCTGGCCCCCGATATCTATGACTGTTTTTGTAAGCGGAAAAAAATTTACCACACCTCTTGCATGGCAGGTTATTTCTGTGATGTTTTTATCAGCAAAGGGGATATTGAGTCTTCCATATCCTGTTGCAACTATTGAATTTATATCCTTTTTTTCAAGCCCTGCGCCTGCCAGGGCGTTAGTATAAACTTTTTGTGCAGCTTCTTTGCTGTCTCCTCCCGTTGGGGAAATAATATATGAGCATATCTTGAATTTACCGTTGTTTTTTTCAAGTATTACAGCCTCTGCAGACGCTGAGCCCACATCGATACCGCATGTATACATTTTTGGCCTTTCCTGGTTTTAAAATATTATTAATTTATTATATTTTAATTTTTCCAATATTAATTTAATTTTAAAATTTTAAAAAACTGAAAATCAATTTTTTATTTTCCTGTAGAATCAACTATTTCCATAAATCCCTGCAGCCTTGTCATCATCTGCCCTTCAGATGAATTGGCCCTGTTAAGGCAATCTCCATCAAGGACCAAAAGAGGTATGCCGTGTTTTTTTAAACTGTCCTTTATAACCCTTGCACCCCCGTTGCTATGCCTGCACCCCCAATGGGAAAAAAGAATTGCGCAGTCTATTTTATAATCCTGGGCCATTCTGATTATTGCACTTACCCTGTTTTCTATGCTTCCATTTAATGGATGGGAAAGCATCTTCAATGCAAGACTTTCAAAAGGCTTTTGCGGATCAAGCTCGGGCCAGTATACATTATTTATTTCCTCAAATGCAAGGATATAGTCATTTTCTTCAAGCATTGTAAATATTTTATTTTTGTAATAGGGTTTAAGATGCAGCCACAGGACCCTTTTTTTATTTTTTAAAGTTTTAAATTCTTTTAAATTATTCTGCTTATCCAGCAGGATCTTAAATTCCTCATACATGCTTTTATATACGCCGACAGCATCTTCTGTTCCTGCAAGCCCGTGAAAAGGAAGAATAAAATTCAATCCATTAAAGTTTTTTGGATATTCCTGAAGCTCTTTTCTTAAATCATTTACTTTTATTGCCCAGTGCCTGAACTGGTTTGAAAGCAATATAGCCTCTTTTAATTTTTGTATATCAAACTTTTTACCAAGCAGGGCGGAAATGTTGTTGCAAAGATCTTTAATCTGGCTCTCAAGGTATTTTAAGCTGCTTTCATCATTGTAATATGGCACATCAATAAGGAAATAATTTTTTTCAACGCCATACTTTATAGCATCTATGTAAAATGTTTTTTGAGCAGCGTCGCATGCAAGATTTGCGCATATTAAAAAATCCGGTTTTGGGAAAATGTCCATTTCGACTGCTCCTGAAGCACTTCTGTGGAAAGTGCAAAGATCAGGCGTATACCATCTGGATGAAGCTTCTTTTAAAGTCTTATCGGCAATGCCAAGCCCGGCAGTAAAACCTGCCATTACTTCAGGTAGAAAAGGGACGATTTCCAGCGCATAAAACATTTCATAAGGCAGAAAAAGTGAGCCGTATGCTACCGGGTATTTGCCGCTGTAAGCTTTTTTAAGACTTTTTATGCTTGCAATGTTTAAAATTTTATCCGATTCAGATGAAAATGTTGAACCGTATGTAGAAAGTACTGGTCTTGTACCGAGAATATTTAAAACCCTTGTGATATATGTTTTATCAAGATTTCTCTGTATTTTGTTTTTAAGGTCTTCTTTAATTTTTTCAGTAATGCCCATTTTTTACAAGTATTAAATATTAAAAAGCTGTAATCAGATTATCTCAAGAAAAGCCTGAATCCTTGTCTTTATCTGGCCAAGAGAAAGATTATTATGCTCTATTTCCAAAAAAAGGCTGGGAATTCTAAGCATATTAAGGTTCTCCCGCAACAGCGGATAAAAAAGCAAAGTATTATCACAGAATTTCTGGCTTATAAAAATTAAGCCTTTTATTTTGTTTTTTGAAATGGTTTGTCTTATCTCATCAATCTTTGCGCCAAGGTCTGCCATGCGCATGCATTGAGGTTTCATAAAAAGCCCTAGCGCTATGTCTGTAATTTGCTTTTCTGCATATGCAGCTTCCGGCTGGCTGTTT
>JAFGMJ010000055.1 GCA_016927635.1 Actinomycetota bacterium | reverse complement strand
AATTGCAGTTATGGGCTGTATAGTAAACGGTCCCGGTGAGGCAAAGGATGCAGATATAGGTGTGGCTTACGGAGCGAAGAAAGCAGCCATATTCGTAAGGGGAAAAGTTATTAAAAGAGTAGAAAAAAACAAAGTGCTTGAGGCATTTGAAAAAGAGCTGAAAAATGTGCTATAAATAATGCATTTATTTATAAAATAAGATACTAATAGGGAAAATGTTTAAGACTGGAGTCGGTTTTGGTAAAGATTTCTGAATACTTTTTTTCAACATATAAAGAAGAGCCTGGCAATTCTGACATAGCAGGATACTCTCTTTCAATCAGGGCAGGCCTTATTAAAAAAACTGCTGCAGGGATATACACTTTTTTGCCTCTGGGCCTAAGGGTATTAAAAAAAATAGAAAATATTGTCAGGGAAGAAATGAACTGCACCGGTGCGCATGAGATGCTAATGCCTGCGGTGCAGCCTGCTGATTTGTGGATGCAATCAGGGAGATGGTATCAGTATGGGCCGGAACTTTTCAGACTAAAAGACAGAAATGAAAGGGATTTCTGCCTTGGTCCAACACATGAGGAAGTAATAACAGATATTGCATTTCATAATATAAAATCATACAAAGATATGCCAATAAATCTTTACCAGATACAGGTAAAGTTCAGGGACGAGATCAGGCCAAGGTACGGAATTTTAAGGGCGCGCGAGTTTATAATGAAAGATGCTTACAGTTTTTCAGCAAATGAGGATGACCTGGATTTAATATATGAAAAAATGTTTAAATGTTACTGTTCAATCCTTGAAAGATTAAGCCTTAAATACTATGCAGTTGAAGCTGATACAGGCCTTATAGGAGGAAAATATTCGCATGAATTCATTATACTTGCAAAAAATGGTGAAGACGAGATTGCCTATTGCCCGCAGTGTGGTTATTCGGCAAATTTTGAGCTTGCAGAATTTAAACATGGCAAAAATAATAATGATTCAAATGTTAAAATATCCACCGGCCAGGAAGTGGCAAAAATCAAAGAGGTTCATACTCCGGGTGTTACTGATATCGAATCACTTTCTGCTTTCCTTGATATCCCTGTCTCACAGATAATTAAGACAATGCTTTTAAAAGATGGCGATAATAATGTATATGCATTTCTTGTAGGGGGCGAAAGAGAGCTGAACATAACAAAGGCTGAAAAGGCTACAGGGAAAAAACTTGAGCTTTTATCTCAGGAACTTGCAAAGTCTTTAAATATTAAAATCGGTTTTGCAGGTCCGCTTAATTTAACTCCTGAGGTAAAAATATTTGCAGATACTGGACTTGAAATGAAAAAAGGCATGGCAGCAGGCGCAAATAAAACAGATTACCATATTACAAATGTTGACTGTTCAAAAGATTTTAAAATAGATAAATGGGCTGATATTATTTTTCCAGTTGAAGGTGATTTATGCAAAAGATGTTCTTCAGAATTAAAATTTGAAAAAGGTATTGAAATAGGACATATTTTTAAACTTGGCACTAAATACAGCGAAAAAATGGGCGCTATGTTTCTTGACAGGGATGGAGTTTTAAAACCTGTTATAATGGGCTGCTATGGAATTGGCGTGAGCAGAATACTTGCAGCAGTAATTGAACAGTTAAATGATGAAAAAGGAATAATATGGCCCTTAAATATTGCCCCATTTCTGGTCACTCTGATAGCAATAAATATTGAAGACGAAAAAATAAAATTGGCTGCCGACAGTATTTATGAAAACCTTATATCTGAAGGTATAGAAGTACTCTATGATGAAAGAAACGTAAGGGCAGGAGTTAAATTCAAAGATTCTGACCTTATAGGTATTCCAATAAAACTTATTGTCGGTAAAAATTACCCGGAAAAGAAAACGCTTGAGGTAGAGTTAAGAAAAGACAGCACTAAAATGACATTTGAACTTGATAAAGCAATAAAATACATTAAAGAATACCCGGGAAAAAATTCTTTTTAAAAAATAAAAATTCTATGGCATAACACTGATTACCCATGACAGAACCCCAAACAATAAAAATTACGGGATGTCTGAAAAAGATATTATACCGTAATGAAGAAAATAATTATTTCATAGGCAGGTTTATCTGCGAAGAAGACAATAAGCTTGTAACAATTGTAGGATACGTTTATGAAATCCAGCCTGGAGAGAGGATAACTGCCTCCGGGAAATGGGTCAGCAATAAAAAATACGGTACTCAATTTGAGATAAACTCCATAGAAGTGCTTGTGCCAGTATCGGAGGAGGGCATTGAAAGATATATCGGCTCAGGATTGATTAAAGGAATTGGGCCGGTCATGGCAAAAAGAATCATAAAAAAATTTGGCCTAGACACCTTAAAAATTCTTGACAGCAGTCCGGAAAAGCTCCTGGGTGTGGATGGGTTTGCAGACAAGAGAATAGAAATCATAAAAGCCGAATGGAAAAAACAGAGATATGTGCGTGAAATAATGATATTTATGCAGTCTTATGATATCAGTAACAGCTATGCGATAAAAATATATAACACCTATGGCACAGACGCCGTAAATGTATTAAAAACTAATCCGTACAGGTTAATTGAAGATATAACAGGTATAGGATTTAAGACTGCTGACAAAATTGCCGAAAACCTTGGAATACAAAAAGAATCAATATACAGGATAAAGTCAGGTATTATTTATATACTTAAAACGCTCACTGAATCAGGGAACTGTTATTTTCCGCAAGAAGAGCTTCTGCTCATGGCCTCAGAACTACTGGGTGTAGAGCAATCTGTAATTGTTGCAATAATTGATGAGCTTGCACAGGAACAAAAAATAATAGTGACAGATGAAAAAAAGGTTTATCTTAAAAACATTTATGAAGATGAGATATTTATTGCAAAAAAACTTAAAAGCATAAGGGATACTAAAGAGAATAATAATTATTTTGAAAAAGAGAAACCTTTTGCAGCAAACGAAAAAATAAAAGTGTCTTCATCATTTGAAAATGATTTGATTTCAGATGAAAAAATAACAGATATTGCAAAAAAATCAGGCATGTTACCTGATGAAGTCCAGAAAGAAGCAATAAAAAAGTCGCTTTCTGAAAAAATCGTTATAATCACTGGAAGCCCAGGTACCGGGAAAAGCACAATACTTGATATAATCATAAGGTTTCTTAAAAATGAATCCAAAACTGTTCTTGTAGCTGCGCCTACAGGAAGAGCTGCCAAAAGGCTTGAACAGGCCACAGGATGCCAGGCAAAAACCATACACCGGTTACTAAAATACCAGCCTAAATTAAACAGGTTTTTAAAAGATGAGAATGACATGCTTGGCGCCGATGTGATAATTATAGACGAGGCCTCTATGCTGGATATAAGGCTTTTCAGAGCGCTTCTTAAAGCAATAGATGAAAAGACAAAACTTTTACTTGTTGGAGATGTGGACCAGCTGCCTGCAGTAGGACCGGGAAATATTCTTGCAGATATAATAAATTCAGGATCGTTCTGTGTTGTTGAACTTGAAAAGATTTACAGACAGGGTGGAAAAAGCCAGATAATATACAATGCGCACCGTATAAGGGATGGGATATATCCAGTAATAAGAAATTCTGATTACAATGATTTTTATTTTTTTGAAAAAACCGATGCGGAAGATGCAGTATCTGCGGTAATAGAGCTTGCACTTGAAAGGATACCTTCTAGTTTTGCTTTTAAAACATTGGAAGATATACAGATAATAGTGCCCACAAATAAGGGCATTGCAGGGGTAAATAATATTAATTTAAAAATGCAGGAAAGAATAAATAAAACAAGATTATATTATAATAAAGGCATGATGCGTCTTGGGCTCAATGATAAAGTCATACAGTTAAAAAATAATTATGAAAAAGAAATATACAATGGAGATATAGGCTATATTAAAAACATTGATTTTGAACTGCAGGAATTTACTATTGATTTTGACGGCAGGCTCATTCAATATGATTTTAATGATTCCGACCAGCTTTCTCTTGCTTATGCAATAACTATACATAAGTCACAGGGCTCTGAATTTAAATGTGTTATAATACCAATACTTACCTCACACTATATGCTGCTTCAGCGAAATCTGCTGTACACAGCAATTACAAGAGCCAGGGAAATAGCTGTGCTTGTGGGCAGTAAAAAAGCAATAGGTATGGCCGTTGGGAGAAATATAACAGAAAGCAGATACACATCTTTGAAAGAATTACTCTTATGATTAAAATAACCAGCTTTTTTTGGATTTTAAAAAATATATTCATTACAAGCAGAAATGAGAAAAAAAGTATCTATAATCATATTGACTAAAAAACCTCATGATTATAAAATATTTTAAAACAATATTTTAATAATTATTGCTTGATT
>JAFGMJ010000054.1 GCA_016927635.1 Actinomycetota bacterium | reverse complement strand
TCTTTTTATTCTGGATAAAATTAAAAAATAGAGATTTTCCAGTCTGTCTGCTGTCTTCAGGTACAATAGCATCTCCAACATGGTAATCTATTTTTATATCTTCATAATCAATAGCAAAAGCAGTATTTAATTCATCCAGATTGTAGTTTCCTTCATACAGAACAGGCATTGACTCTATTTCAGGGCTTAACATTTTTTCCTGCACCTGCCCGGCTTCCGGGCTTAAATCGCTTTCAACAGTTTCATTTTCCGGCAAATCCGTAAGCATTTTTTGCTCACCTGCATCTTCTGCAATATCTGTTTCAGATTCGCCGGCAATTAAAGTCTCAGAATAATTTTGCTCCACATTTGCCTGTACAATCACTTTATCGCCATTTTCTTCCATCCTGGCAGTGAATGTATTTGATTCCGGCTGTAAGTACTGTATACCAAAATATGAGCCCAGGGCAATTATTGCGCAAGCAGCAAAACCCACTGCAATGCGGCTTGCTAAACGGAAAACAAAAGCATTTTCCCCCTTTTTGTTTTCTTCAGTTAGTGACACAATTACAGTGTCGCCTATTTCATATTTTCCAGCAGGAATATCCTGCTTTAAAAACTGGCCGTCAGGAGTCATTACTATACTGTAGTTTCGATTTATTTCTACTATGACTGCCTGTGCATAAATCATTTGAGATCACCCTGCTCTCTGCCATATAGCTCCAGAAAGTTGAATCTGTTTATAATAGCCACTACCAAGGCTATAATATATATTCGGCCTCTTTCGATTTTTTTCCGGTGTAAGGACAGTAATTTTTCAAGTTCTTTAATTGGCAGACGCTTATTTTTCTCCAGTTCAGCCAAAAGCTTTTGATTGCCGGCAATTAAAACAGCGATTTTTTTATATTCATTTCTAAGGACTTCCTGTTTGGGTGAAACTTTGACAAGGTCGTTAAAGCTTATGCCCCATTTCTTCAGGGCTTTTGTATATTCTATGATCTCGAACTTTCTGTCTTCTTCCTCACTGTCAAGCTCATACTGCAGAAGCGCCTGTTTGTCGAGAAGGCTGCTGCATGCATCTTCGGCATCATCGTCATATTCAAGAGAAATGGTTTTGTTGCGGGACTGCTTGCGGTAATAATCAATAACACGATTTGTAATTACAAGCCTTGCAAAACTTAAAAATTTGCCTTTATTTTTATCATATGATTTTATCGCTTCATGAAAGGCTATAAGCCCTATGGACAGTTCATCGTCCGTGCCATATTCAAGATATTTGCCGGTCCTCTTCTGTATAACGCTTGCTATAAAAGGCTTAAAATCATTTATAAGCCTCTCCGACTCTTTTTTGTCTTTCCGGGCAAGCATTACGGCATCTTCAAGGGTTTTTATTTTCGCATGAAGCAAATTACCACCTTCCGCTTGAACCGCCGCCTCCAGAGGAGCCGCCTCCAAAGCCGCCAAAGCTGCTTCCTCCTGAAGAGCCCCCTCCAAAGCCGCCTATGCCTCCAACTCCACCAGAGCTGCGTGTCTTTCTGGGAATATTAACAGTGCGCTGGTCATGATACCCACAGGGGGTACCGTCCGGATAAATATATGTGCATGTTCTTTCAACAAGCATTTTTCCGCCCGTAGTATAGGTTGCCTGCTGTATCACTGTGTTTTTAATTTTAAGTTTTATTTTCTTGCATTTAGGGCACTTCCTTTTAAGAATTTCCCTTATTACTGCAATAATGACTATAATGAAAAAAACCGGTAAACAGCAAAAAATACAGGGGTTTGAAAAAATATTTTCAAAAAAGTTTTCTGCAGAAGATGCAAGTTTCGGGCTTTCCAAAGTTTCTACAGTCGTTTCGTATCCATACTCACTGTATATCTCATTTGCAATTGCGCTGACTCCTTCATATACAGCTCTGCCAAAATCACCTGACTGAAGCTGTGGCGCTATTGTATTATCGACAATATTTCTTGCTTCAATATCAGTTATGGCGCCTTCAAGCCCATATCCCACCTCAATGCGAAGCGGCCTGTTTCCAGGCTCACCTTCCGGGGAAATCAGTAAAAGGACTCCGTTATCAGTATCCTCCTGGCCTATGCCCCATTTTTCAAATAATCTCACTGAATACTCTTCAGGGGTGACCCCCTGCAAAGTGGGGACAATTGCAACTGCTATCTGGGCAGTGGTGTCCTGTTCAAGTTTATAACAGACACTTTCTATTTTATCTTTCCAGTTACTGTCAAGAAATCCCACATAATCATTAACATATGATGAGTATTGCGGATAGTCTACGTCTGCGTTTAATAATGGATTCTGGAAATAAAGCAATATAAGCATTGACAGCAAAAAAACCACTATTGCAATAATTACACGTATATAATTTCTTTCAATTGCTTTTTTAAAATCAAATATCTGCATAGGTATAATAATTTATTCCAGGCTTAAATCAATTTCTGGCGCAGTTTCCGCACCGGGTTGAGCCTCAAAAAACTCCCTGGGAGTAAAGCCAAAAAGCCCGGCAACAAAATTATTTGGAAAAAGCCTTATATATGTATTGTAGTCCTGGACCGATTCATTGTATCTCATCCTTTCAACAGTTATCCTGTTTTCAGTTCCTTCCAGCTGAGACATAAGGTCCCTTACTACCTCGCTTGCTTTAAGCTCAGGAGTATCTTCAACAACAACTTTTATATCTCTTATGAAAGAATTTATATCGGTGTTGACTTTTTCAAGCTCACCAGGATTTTCTGCACTGTTGATTCCTGCCCTGGCTGCAGCTATTGCCTCAAAAATATCTTTTTCAAGCTGCATATAACCTTTAGTAGCCTCTGCAAGATTCGGCACAAGGTCCAGCCTTCTCTGATAAACATTCTGCACCTGCGCCCATGCATTATCAACTGCAACTTCTTTTGTAACCATATTATTTCGTCCGCCAAAAATTACAGAAGCAGCAATTATTATTATTATGAGAAGAATTACTGCAACTATAATACCTATTATGCAGCCCGGAGAGAACCTTTTACCAGCGCCTGTAGAAGACACTTGATTATTTACAGTCAATTTATTTCCTCCTGATTAAAATTTTTTGTGATTTTACACCCGCGGCAAATAAAGCCGGGGTTATATATTTTAATTATTTTTACAGACTTTTACCACAGCAGGCCTGATAAGGAAATCGTTTAGCTTATATCCCTTCCTGAGAACTTCAAGAACTGTGCCCTCCTCTTCATTTTCTGCCCGGGCCGTTACGGCGACTTCACATTCATGCGGATTAAACTCCTGGCCGTAAGGATCAATAACTCCAACTCCTTCCTTTTCCAGGGTATCCATAAGTTTTTCATATATCATCTTTACCCCTTTAAGAAAATCATCATCGCTGCCTTTTAAATCCTGGCCCATTAAAAGAGCCTGCTCAAAGCTGTCAATTACTGGAAGCATTTTCTCGATAAGGTCCTTATTTGCTTTTGCCACAGTATCGCTCTGTTCCCTTGCAGAACGTTTCCTGAAATTATCATAATCGGCATGTAATCTTTTTATCCTGTCAAGGTAATCTTCTTCAAGCTTTTTATAGTGTAACAATTCTTTTCTGAGTAATTCTATTTCTTCTTTGAGAGCATCTATCTCAACATCCGTATCTTCAGGAAAATTCTTTTTTTTCATTGATTTTTTCTTAAACTTCAAAAGCTCCTCAGTTATTTCATCTCCATTTCCGGACTCATGTTTATTAGCTTTTTTTTCCATTTTAATTACCTTCCTTCATATATTTTAAACCAGGACTTCTTATCCAAAGGAGATTAGGAGTATTATAATATATTAACAATTATTTCTAAATAAAAGTTTTATCAAAAACTATCTTCCATTTGCCGTTTTCTTCTAAAAGGTATATATACTTTTTATAATCACCGTGTTGCCCGTTCACATAAAAAACCCTGAATTCTATTACAACCTTTGTCATGTTTTCATCATAACCCAGATAAACAATCCTGTCTATTTCGATATTTTCTACATCTGAAAGAATCTCGGACATCTCTCTTGAAAATTTTTCATGGCTTATATTCCTGCTGTCGCTCTCCAGAAGAAAGTTTGAGTATATATAATCTGCATCATGGTTGTTCATTGCATGCATAAAATCAATAACCGACTGTTCAGGTGCTGTCTTGAAAAAATAAGCCACGTCAAAGTTTCCGTCATATTTTCTGCAGCCGGCAGAAGAAGCTAAAACAATAAGGCACAGTAAAAATATAACAAAAATTGAAGATATACCGTAAAATTTACCAAAGGTTTTTTTCAAAAACGTAAAAGTCTTTTTATTTTTATCTGCAGATTTAATCCTGTTTTTATTTGTTGCAAACAGTTTTTTCTTAAGTTTTAAAAGTTTTTCTTCTATAAGTTCATTTTTGATAAAGTTTATGTCATTTCCACCTGAAAAACTCAAAAGGTCCTTTTTTACCGGGCCTGGAAGCATCTCTTCCCTGAAGCAGCTTTTTTGTTTATTATCAATACATGCTCTTAAAATCTCTACCGCGCCCTGTGAAAGAGCATCATAATCATATCCGCCCTCGAGAACAATTCCTATATTGCAAAGTTTTTTACTGCCGGCCGTAAAAGTGCAGGCATCGCTTAAAAACAGTATCATTTGCATTATTTTATAATAAGAGCTGCTATCAAGCATAATTGATGAGAGATTATCATTTTTATGAGCATCAAAGCCTGCGCTTACCAGTATTAACTCAGGCTGGTATTTTATAAGTACCGGCAATATTAAATCAGTAAAAGCGCAAAGGTAATCATACTCACAGCTATTAGAAGACAGGGGTATATTCATTGTAAAGCCCAGGCCCTCTTTTTCCCCTGTTTCTGAAAAATGACCTGAACCGGGGTAATGGGGATACTCGTGCAAGGAAATATAAAATACTCTGCTGTCATTATAGAAAATATCCTGGGTGCCGTTTCCATGATGCACGTCAAAATCAATTATCGCGGTTTTTCTTATGCTGTAGTTTTCCATTGCATAATTTGCAGCTATTGCAATATTATTAAATATACAGAAACCGCCACCTTTTGAGCTGTATGCATGATGACCTGGAGGTCTTACGATTGCAAAGAACTGCCCTGGTATTGATTTAAGTGTTGTGCCATCCTTGCTGCTGTCAGAGCAGTCTCTTTTACCACACAAATAATCTATCCCATTAATACAGGCGCCAGCTGCAAGCATCGCGCAATCATAAGTGTATTTGGAAACAACAGTATCATTATCGATAAAGGTAAATTTACCGGAAGATGACAGCTGTTTGATTCTTTTTATATAATCATTGTCATGAACCTTTTGAATATGCTGTGTTTTTGCTTTCAAAGGTGAGGTGAATTGAAGATTATCCCTGAAGCTTTTATCTTTTATTATGTTTTTGTCTATTTCCTTTTTTATCGCTTCCAGCCTGCCGGGATTTTCAGGGTGCTCGATGCCTGTGAAATGTTTTTTAAAAAAGTCATCATATATTAAAAGCATAATTATTGTCTAAAAAATCATTCTTTAAGAAAATGCAGCAGCGCTTCAACAATTGCTTTACTTATTTTTATCTGAAATTCGGTATTGCTTAATTTTTCCTTGTCGGATAAATTTGATATGAAGGCAGGTTCAACAAGCACTGCTGTCATAACCGTTTCTTTAAGTATTGCATAGCTTGCCCCATGTACGCGACAGTCAAGCATTCCGGCTTCTTTTACCAGGTTATCCTGTATTAAATTTGCAATAAGCATTCCTGTTATTGAATGCGACTTAGCACCTTTAAAATAAAAACAGCTGCTGCCGTTTGCATCAGGGTCATTGCAGAATGCCAGGTTTAAACTGACAAGTATATCGGCATTACTTTTATTTGCAAAATTTATCCTGTCAATCAGAAAAAGGCTTAGGTTGTCGTCCTGGTGCACAGTCACATCAGATTCTATTCCCTTATGTATTAGAATATCCCTGCAAAATCCTGCTATGCTGCGGCAAATGTATATTTTATCTTTAAAATAGTTAATATCTGAACTTATATCATTTATACTTTCGCCATAGTCAAATATTACTTTAAAGCCTTCCCCGTTTTTTATCCTTGAAAAATCTCTGATGTAAGGATAATTTGATGATTCATGAGATTCAATTATTCTCTTAAGGCTCTTAAGATGTTGCAGAGTCTGGCCTCCCAGAATGCTGTCAGTATTTATTTTCATATTTTTCTGGAATTCAGTAAGTGCTTTATGCGTTTTTTCACAGAATATGCCGTTTTCATCATATTTGTAAAACCCGAGAGTTTTAAGCCATAGCTGAAGCGTTTTAACATCGTCACCCCTGAAAGGAGGATTTTTCAGGTAAAGCAGCCTGTCCCCTATCTTATAGCCGGCATCAACAAGTTCCTGCCAGGTCTCCTCATCAATTATTCCAGTTGCAAGCAGGTTTCTGTCCTGCTGGAATTTTCTTATTGCTCCGGAAGTCTGCGGACCCATTATGCCGTCTATTTCACTGTTTCCAAGCGCATATCCTAAAAGCCTGAGCCTCCTCTGCACTTCCACTATCTTACTTTTACTGATATCATTGGCTGGCACTGTTTTTTGCCCCTTTTCCCTAATCAAGATCGTCAAGATATTTATCGGCAAAAGTTGCAGCAACAGCTCCATCCGAAACGGCAGTTATTACCTGCCGCAAAGGCGTTACCCTTACGTCCCCGGCTGCAAAAATCCCGCTGACCGAGGTGGACATTTTTTCATCAGTTATTATAAAGCCCCATTCATCCATTTTTAAAAACCCTTTCAAAAAATCACTGTTGGGTTTTATACCCACATATTCAAATACGCCATCTATTTTTTTGACAGTTTTTTCATTTGTTTTTACATTTTTTATAGTCACTTCTTCAAGCTTATTGCCGCCTGTAAACCTGTCCACTACAGAATCAAATAAAAATTCTATTTTTGGCTGTGCAAATGCCTTGGCCTGTAGAGATTTTACTGCCCTTAACTCATCCCTTCTGTGCACTATATATACTTTAGAAGCAAATTTTACGAGAAACATTGCTTCCTGTATAGCCGTGTCTCCACCGCCAATTACCATGACTTCTTTATCTCTGTAAAGTGCTCCGTCACATGTGGCACAAAATGAAATACCGTTTCCTATGAATTCATTTTCCCCTTCGACATATAACCTTCTGGGGCTTGCACCTGTGGCAATAATAATCGAGCCAGCAACAACTTCAATATCCTGGCCCCTGCAGACAAATTTACATTTAGATTTTCTGCCGCTTCTTAAAATCTCCATTGATTCTATTGACTGGCTTTCATGTATATTTATATTAAACTTTTTACAGTGTTCAATAATACTTTGCATGAGATCAAAGCCGGACACATCATCTTTAAAACCGGGATAATTCTCAATAAATTCTGTTACGACTATCTGCCCTCCGGCTATGAATTTTTCCACAACAAAAAAATCGAGCGCAGCTCTTGCTGCATATATGGCAGCCCCCAAACCTGAAGGACCTGCACCTATTATCAGAAGTTCAGTTTTAAATTTTTTCAAATTTTTCTCCTGTCATCTTAATCATTTAAATCTTTTAGCAGCTGCTTTTATTCTTGCTTCAAGCTCTTCTTCGGTTTTTATGCCTGAAAGATCAACATCAAGCTCCATCAGCAATTTTATCAAACATCTTACAATTTCTGTATTTGCAATTTTATGACCGCCTGATTTTTTACATTCAATACCCAGATTTTCAAGAAAAGAAACCATTGTAGATGGCATTGTTATTGGAACCCTGAAATAGTCCTGCTTTTTCTCCATTTCTATCCTCTCTTTTAATACTTTATTGTATTTTTATGTAAATGAGTATATATATTAAAATCTATATTGTCAAATAAGTCATTGCTTGTAAAAACTATAAAAGTTTTATTATACAATACTTCTTGCTGCTGCCTTATTCTGAATAAATTACAGTATTATTTTTCATACTTTAATGGATTTTATTTAATAAAAATCAGTATGGCAGCTTTTTAAAAAAATGTGACATATTTGTTACAAATACTTGTAAAAAAAGTAAAATAATTATATCTTATAGACCTTATTTCTTAATATAATTTTATTTAAAATAAACTGCCGGCCAAAACAGATATTTGCATAAATTTATCGAAGAAAGAGGTAAAAGATAATGCAGCATGAATATAACTTTGACGATTATACGCCATCAGATATGGCAAAAAGAGTCGAACAGGCAAGCGTAAGAAAAGCAAGCCTTAACTGGCTGAGCCTTTTAATGCTTGCAGTGCTTGCAGGCGCTTTTATTGCGCTTGCTGCAGAGTTTTATACGATAGTTATTTTCGATTCCAATATCAGCGCTGGTTTTACAAGACTTATTGGAGGCTTTTGCTTTTCACTCGGCCTCATACTTGTTATTGTGGCAGGCGCGGAACTTTTTACCGGTAATAATCTTATTATAATGGGATTTGCTTCGCGTGTTGTAAGCTATAAACAGGTTTTAAGAAACTGGGTATTCAGTTTTGCAGGAAATTTAATCGGCTCAATAAGTGTGGTTTTTTTAATGTTTTTAACCAACATATGGTCCATGAAAAATTTTATGCTTGGCGCAAAAATCGTACAGATAGCTGCAGAAAAAACTAATCTTACTTTTATAGAGGCTTTTTCAAGAGGCATACTCTGTAATGCGCTTGTGTGTCTTGCAGTCTGGCTTTGTTTCAGCGCAAGGACAGTAATAAGTAAAATAGCGGCCATTATATTTCCCATCACCGCATTTGTCGCCTCAGGATTTGAGCACAATATTGCAAACATGTATTTTATACCTATGGGTCTTCTTCTTAAGGGCAATTCAAATGTTATGGCTGCATTAAAAGCAGCCCTGCCGGATTTAAACACTGCAAACCTTACGGTTTTTGGTTTTCTGGGAAATATATTTGCAGTCACAATCGGTAATATTGTAGGTGGAGCCATAATGGTGGGCGTGGTTTACTGGATGATAATAATACTGCCGGAAAGAATTAAAAAGCATGAGGAACTGGCAGACAATCACCTGCATGACGAAAAGAATAAATAAAACTATGTAAATTAATC
>JAFGMJ010000053.1 GCA_016927635.1 Actinomycetota bacterium | reverse complement strand
GGTTCAAGTCTATAAGTGTGTTCAGCTTTTCCCTGTAATACTTGAAATCCTTCCATGGCACCTCAGGCGGTATTAAATGATCGCCAAACGGTATGTATCCGCCCTGTTTTAGCAGCCAGTTTACTGGCTCAAGTATTTCATCTGTTCTTTTTTTGCCTTTGGCTATTTCCATTTTTGGAATGCCCCCCATTATAAAAAGCTCCGGATAATTCTTACGCAATTTTACTACATCCATGCCAGCGCTTACCTCCATGGGATAAAGCCCGGTAACGCCCGCTTCTATAAATATTGGCACAAGTTCGTTACAGTCGCCGTCAGTGTCAACAAGGAATATGTCGATTTTCTTGCTTTTTAAAAAATCGGCAATTTTTTTGTAATAAGGCGCTATGAACTCTTTAACCACTTTTGGCGATACCATGGAACCTTTTCCGGAGGATATGTCTTCCCATATATTGCAAAGGTCTATATCTGTGTATGAGAGAATCTCCTCCCAAAGCGCAATCCATATATCTGTCAGCCTGTCCAGTATGTCTTTTATAAGGTCGGGATGGTCATAATAAAATAAAAAAAGGTTCTCATAGCCTATAAGATGAGTAAGAGTGCCGAATATGCCGTTGGGATATCCGCCAATTGACAGCGGATAATTTCGGCTTTTATATTGTTTTACAAGCTCATCCCAGTTAGCAGGGAGCCTTTGTTTTATCTTGTCCAGGCTCATTCTTTCGCTTTTTATCTCATTCCAGCTGTCCCAGCCCTTTATTGGCCATTCAAGCCCTGCAGGAAGTACCTGCTCAAACTTTGAAAACCTTCTTTTGCATCCATCAAGGTCTATGTAATCTATATATTTTTCATCCTCTTTTGTAATTTCTATCTCAAACTGGGGATACAAAAGCTGCTCTGCGCATACTATAATTTGAATTTCATCCATGCCAAAATAATCCTTTACATCCCTGTCTGCGGGAAATCCCTGGCTTGGCCAGTAAAGACCGCCTGCGCAGACAGCTATGCCGTCAGGCAGTTCCGCTATTATTTCGGTTTCATCAAACATGAGCTCATAAAGCGTTTTTTCCCTCTTTAAAAAACGCTGCCATACTGCAGTGTACAGAGACGCGGTCGTGTTGACTATATTTGCAGGCACCCTGGGATAATTTACCAGTGGAAGACCCTCTTTGTACCAGTTTTTAATAGTCTTGCCCCAGTAACCGAATTCCCATTTCACTGCACCTGCTTTACGGTTAAATTGCGTGCACTCTATAAATTTTTCTCTAGTATTCATGATTTTCCTCAAAAATAATTGATTTTAATTAATTATCATAAAAGACCTTTTTTCCTGTAATACTCTGTTGCCTCTTTTAAAATCCTGTCTATTTGCCTGTCCTGTTCAGGCGTCAGCGGCACCGGCTTGTGTGTCGAAATTATTTCTTCGTATTTTTCTTTTGCTTTATCTATAACAGTTTTTTTACCGGTGTTTATCCATTCCTGGTAAGATGATTTGTCAAACATTTGCGGTATGTAGTCTTCTGTTTTCCACATTTTCCTTGTCTGCTGCGAATTCAAAAATGTGCCGTCTGAACCGACCTGGTCTATGACATCAAGGCCTATTGTTTCATCATCTACTTTAAAACCCCCTATAATGTGCCCTAATGTATTTGCAACATCCTCATCAATAATTGCAAGGACAGGATTATATGCAAGCTCTGCAGTGACTCCTCCGTGCAGCACAATTAAATTTGCGCCGGAAAGGGCTGATGCGGTGGCGAGCGGAAGTTTTTCAGCGCCGAGCTGGTAATCAATTAATTTAGAGTTTGAAAATGCTGAACCAGTATTATTAACAGGTATTTTGTAAAATGAATGCCATATCTGGTTATATGCCATCTGATGAAGCGCAATGGCTGCCGTGCCGAAATTTAAATCCCCTGTCTGCATATTCATGGCTGATACAAAATTATTGGCTATTACTCCGCAGCCGGGACTTATGCACTGAAGAAGCACGGTGATTGCTAAAAGCTCTGCGTTGTGAGAAACTGATGCGCCTGCAACTGTTACGGGATGCGAGCCGCCCATAATTGAGCCTGATGCTATATATACAGGAAAGCCGGCTTCCAGATAATAAAATGCGGCATTGCAGGGATCTTCTGCAAGTGACAGAGGAGCTGCGCCTTCCACACAGCCCAATAGCTGCGCACCAACTGCCTGGGCAATTTGCGTTTCCCAAATAAACGAATCAGTCGGCTGGGCCCCTCTTGAGGGCTTTGTTGAAAACCTGTGCCTCTGGGCGCAGGAAACCGGGCAGCTCATAACCGGAGGAACGCCTTCCATCTCAAAATAAGGGGTATAGGAAGGAAAAACATGCACTGAATCAAGGTAATCTGAAACTATCACTGCATTATTGTTCTGCTCAAGAGTCGGCATTGTCACAATCCCGGTATCAATGTCTACATACCTGGCGCCTGCCGAGTTCATAAAATACATTGTATTGCCGCCAAACCTCATGCTTTTTTGCTCATCCCTGGCCTTAAGATAAAAGCTTGAAGGCGTTTTTGAAATGGCCCATTCAACAAGGCTTGGAGGTATTTTTGCCACCATTGAATCATAATTTATCCTGCATCCATGCTCTTCAAGAATTTTTAGGGCTTTTTTTGACTCATATTTAAAACCGGTAACATCAAGAACATTTAATGTAGCGGTATGTATCTGTTCAATCTGTGAATCAGAAAGCACCCTGACAGGTTCAAAATTTCTTTTAAATCCCTTTTGCATCTCTCCTCCTTTTTATTAATAATCAGTCTTTTATCCCAAGAAGCCTTTTTACGACTTTTACGCCTTCAGGCGCAGTTGCGCCATAACCATCTGCGCCTATTGAGTCGGCAAATTCCTGGTTTATGGGGCTTCCCCCTACAACTACCTTTACCTTATCTCTTATGCCTGCATCTTTTAAGCCCTCTATTACTTTTTTCTGTTCCATGGCTGTTGTGGTCAAAAGCGCAGACATTGCAAGCACATCAGCTTTTTCCTCTTTTACCGCTTTTAAAAATTCCTCGCCTTTGACGTTTATGCCAAGATCAACTACCTTAAATCCTGCAGCATAAAGAAGAGTTGACACCATGCCTTTCCCTATGGAGTGTATGTCTCCAAATACTGTGCCTATTATTACTTTTCCGAGAGAGGTCTGGGCAGAGCCTTTTTTCTCTATTGCCTCGTTTATTGGCGGAAAGGCTTTTTTTAATACCTCTGATGCGCACACAAGATCAGGCAGAAAAAGCTCGCCTTTTCCAAATTCATCCCCTACATGCCTTATAGCCTCAGTGAGGGCGGCAGCTGCTTCAAGGGGATCTATTCCCTGCTGCAGTGCATCTTTTGCGGTTTTTTCTGCGCTGTCGATATCAAAGTTTAGCACTATGTCTTTTAAGCTCTGTATTGGGTCTGGCATTTATGTTTTCCTTTCTTTATTAAAATCAAAATGACATTTAACTTGCATTAATTATGTTTTAGGGCTGGCAGTTGAGCCCCTGACTATTATTTCCGTCTCAAGGATAATATTTTTATTTTCAATCTTTTTGCCTTCAACCATATCAAGTATAAGGTCTGCAGCAGTTGCGCCCATTATTTTTTTAGGCTGTTTAACGGTGGTCAGCGGCGGGTCTGAAAACTCACAAATAATCTCATTATTGAATCCCATAAGTGAGACATCGCCGGGTACACTGTAACCGACCTCCTTAAATGCATGCATCGCGCCTATTGCAAGAAAATCAGCAAGGTTAAGGTATGCGGTTGCAATTTTTTTCTGCTCCGTCTTTATTTTAATTAGTTTGTAGGTGCCTTTTAGCTCATCAAGCCTTAGCAGGTCGTCTATTACAACTATATCAGGGTCATAATCAAGGCCATTATCTTTCAGTCCCTGGCAATAGCCCTCATATCTTCTGCGTATCGTTGTCTGATTATCAAAAGGAAATGTTATAAAGCCTATTTTCCTGTGTCCGAGATCGTAAAGATACTGAAAAGCTTTTTTCATTGCCAAAGTATTATCAATAAGTACAGATGGTATTTCTTTATCTTCAAGCTCCCTGTCAAGCACAACTACAGGAATATTTGATTTATGGGCTTTTTTAATATGCTTGTATGAATCATAGCCGCAAAAAAATAAAAGACCGTCGATTGCCTGGTCAATCATGGTGTTCATCTGTCTTTCTTCTTCATAAATATCATAGAATGTGCAGCCCAAAATTAATGTATAGTTTCTTGACCTTGCAACTGCTTCAATGCCTCTAAGTACCTGGGCAAAATAGGGCTGGGAAATGTCAGGAAGTATTACTCCAATTGTGCGCATGCTTTTGGTCCTTAGCCCCCTTGCCAGTATATTGGGCCTGTAACCGAGTTTATTTATGGCTTTTTGTACAGCTTTTGTATTTTTTTCCGAAACAAACTTTGTCCTGTTGATAACGTGTGAAACAGTTGATATGGCCACACCGGATTCTCTTGCAATGTCTTTTATAGAAGGTTTTTTAAAAGATTTTTTCATAGTGTATATATATAACAGAAAAACGTTTTTCTGTCAATACATTACAATACGGCATGTCTGCATTCCGCCGGGAGGTTAAACGAGGATAATAGTAAAAAGTATATAACTGGCAGCATACTAAAAATTCTTATGCATTCAGCATAAAACACTTTTTATATTTTATTAAAATAAATTTTTATAAAAAATTTTAAATTACGCTGTGTAAAAAAATATTATTTTTTCTTAAGCTCTAGCGGCAGCTCAGGTATTTTAAAGACCTGTCCGGGTTTTATAAGGCTGGCATCTTTAATGATATCTTTATTTGCCTGCTGTATGAGCTCCCAGTACTTTTTGCTGGCGGAACCATAATGGTCTTTTGCTATCTGGCTTAATGTATCGCCTTTTTTGACTGTATACTGGGCAATTATTTTAGCGCCTGGGGCAGCTGCTTTACCTAAGCCCAGGCCAACCGGGCTACCTGCTACGATTTTTTTTGATACCCCTGAAGCTGTTTTTTGAGTAGAGCCCAAAGCTGCTCCTGCAACAGAACTGGTTTTTTGCGCTGCTGCCCGCTGCTTTGCAAGTATGTCAGCCTTTACTTTTACAGCTTTGGCATTTTTTTCTGCCTGTATTTTTTTCTTCAGCGCTTCTGCGTCCTGCTTAGATGTCTTAGCTCCTGCCATTCGCGCCTTCATTTCATCACTTAAAGCCATTTTGCCCTCCTTTTGTATTTTTAAAAAAATAATATTATATAGCTTATATTACGATTTAACTTTTAAATCTAATATAAAAATAAATAAACTCTTTTTTATTTTATCAATGAAGCTGGTTTTTTTACTTCAATCATCCAGCATAAAGGAAACCCTCATCAGCACTCTGTATTCGGAAATGTTGCCGCTGTCATCGACAATTACCTCCATATCGCTTATCCATGCTGATTTTACATTCCTTAGAGTTTTGTGGGCCCTTGCTATGCCTTCTTTTATGGCATCATCAAAACTTAATGTTGAGGATACTTTTATTTCAGATACTTTAACTACTGACATATAATACCTCCTTAAAAAATTTTTTAAATTCTTCATAGTTATTGTACTATTAAAAAAGCTTATATGAAAATTTTTCCAGATATTTTTTGGTTTGCATTTAATGAGCTGTATTTTCTCAGTTTTATTTACTCTATAATATATAGTTATAAATAAATATAACGGACTGCATTATGGATAAAAAAGAAATAGTAACAGTGCTTAATGACATCAGTGTGCTCTATGAGCTCAAAGATGAGAGTTTCTTCAAAATAAGGGCTTACCAGATGGCCGCACGGGCGCTTGAAATATCAGATATGGAGATAAATAAAGATATCACTGTTGAAAAACTTCTTGAAATCAAGGGCATTGGAAAAAGCATCGCAGGCCAGGTATTTGAACTCGCCAGGGCCAACAGGCTTGAATTATATGAAGAACTTCTTGCCTCTACGCCGCCTGGGCTTATCGAAATGCTTAAAATCCCCGGACTTGGCCCTAAAAAAATCAAATACCTTTATGATAACCTGCAAATTTCAACAATTGCAGAGCTTGAGTCTGCATGTGCAAATGACATGCTGGCATCCCTTCCGGGATTTGGTAAAAAGACCCAGGAAAATATACTGCATGGCATAGATATCATAAAAAAATTCAAGGACAGGTTTTTATACGGTGCAATCATAAAAGAGGCAGAAAAGATAATATCAAAACTGAAGGCCTTTAAATATGTGAATAACTGCAGCATAGCCGGAAGCCTGCGCAGGAAAAAAGAAGTCATAAAAGATATAGATATTGTTGCCTCAACAAAAAATCCTGCTGAAGTTATGGATTATTTTACGAATATGGATAAAGCTTATGAGATCATATCAAAGGGAGAGACAAAATCAAGCATTAGATTAAACTCCGGCATAAATGTGGATATAAGGATTGTTGATGATTTCCAGTATCCTTATGCCCTGCACCATTTTACCGGGAGCAAAGAGCATAATACTGCAATGCGTTCTCTTGCAAAAAAAAGCGGCATGAAGATGAATGAATACGGGCTTTTTAAAGATGATAAAATAATAGAATGCAGCAGTGAAAAAGAAATATTTTCTGTATTCGGCATGGACTATATTGAACCGGAGCTGCGGGAAAATACCGGCGAGATAGAAGCTGCAGCCATGCATAGACTTCCTGATATAATATCATACAAAGATATAAGAGGGCTTTTTCATTTTCACACTGACAGCTCTGACGGAAATATGAGCATTGAGCAGGCAGTAAAAAAGCTTACAGAAATGAAATTTGAATACTGCGGCGTCACAGAGCATTCAAAATCAGCTGCCTATGCGGGCGGCCTGGACGACAAAAAAATCCCCGGCTATATTGAAAACATCAATTATATACAGGAAAAATACAGTGATTTAAAAATTTTTAAGGGTATAGAATCAGATATACTTCCGG
>JAFGMJ010000052.1 GCA_016927635.1 Actinomycetota bacterium | reverse complement strand
TGTATTTAATAGGATATTTTCATAGGTGTAGCTGGCACAAGTCAGCTACACCTATATTTTAAATCTTATATAAGCAGTATCTCAGGATTCTCTATCAATTCCTTAAGCCTCAGCAAAAATTTTGCGGCATCTGCTCCATCTATTATCCTGTGGTCAACAGCTATTGATATTTCCATCTGCTGTCTTATCTCTATTTTGTCGTCTACAACTGCAGGTGCCTTATATATCTCGCCTACCATAAGTATTGCTCCCTGCGGCGGATTTATTATTGCAGTGAAGTTTCTCACACCCAGCATTCCAAGGTTTGAGATTGTAAAGGTGCCGTTTGATATCTCCTCCATGGAAAGCTTTGAAGCTTTTGCCTTTTCTATCAGATCTGCTCTTTTTTTGGCTATGTCAAAAAGGCTGAGGCTTGCTGCGCCGTATATTGTTGGAACAATAAGCCCTGCCTCTATAGATACTCCAATGCCAATGTTTATGTCTTGGTATATTATGTGGTCATTGTCTATAAGGGATGCATTTATTACAGGGTGCTCAGATAAAGCTATTGCGCATGCTTTTGTTATAAAATCCGTGTATGTTATGTTTGCTCCGTGAAGGGCTTTTACCCTGTCTTTTATCCTGTCGCGCAAAGACACAAGCGCTGTAGCGTCCATGACTGATGTGGGTATTATATGAGGTATTGTCTGTTTTGCATATACCATACGCTCAGCTATTACTTTTCTTATGCCCTTAAGAGGCGTTGAGGATTTTACTTTTGCCGCCTGCATGGGAATAGATACAGCAGAGGCAGCTTGAGGTTTTGATTTGGCTGACTCTGCATAAGCAATTATGTCCTCCTTTACTATCCTGCCGCCGGGCCCTGTTCCTTTTATGGCTGCTTTTGTATAGTCTATGCCGTGCTCCTTTGCAAGGCTTCTTGCAAGTGGGCTTATCTTGATTCTTTGGCTTTGAGGCTCAGATTCCTGCTGTACATAGTTTTCTACATCTTCCTTTACTATCCTGCCGCCGGGCCCTGTTCCTTTTATCTTCGTTATGTCTATGCCTTTTGAGAAAGCTATATTTCTTGCAAGTGGGCTTATCTTTACAGATAAGGTGTCGGATTCAGGTTGTTTTTGCACAGGTTGGGCAGTCTCTTTTTCTTCTGCCTGGGGTTTTGCTGCTTCTGCGGGCTTTTCAGTGTCTGCTGCAGAGGCGGCTTCGCCAGCTGAGGGGACAACCTCGTCTGCTTCACCTATGTATGCAATAACTTCAGTTACAGGCACCTCTTCGCCTTCTTTTCTTAAAATCTTTCTTACAATTCCTGAATTATATGCTTCGACTTCAAGCGATACTTTGTCTGTCATAACTTCAAAAAGGACTTCCCCGCTTTCTACTGCATCTCCTTCTTTTTTATGCCATTTCTCTATTACTCCTGTTTCCATTGTAAGGCCAAGCTTTGGCATTATGACTTCATACATTTAGTTTTCCTTTCTATATTTTTCTTCAATTTTATACTGGCTTATATGCAAGGGCTTAAGACAAATAAAAATCTGCATATGCTAAGGTTGCTGGTATTATAATACAAAAAAACAGCCTTCCTTGCCATACTGAAAATCTTTAATCTTACAAATTAAAATGAAATTCATTTCAGGCTTTTTCAAATATACTTAATATTCCCTCTTTTATTCTATCATGGCCAGGTATCATATCATTTTCAAGCACAAGACTATATGGCACCGGACAATTTTTACCCGATATCCTGACTATGGGCGCATCGAGCCAGTCAAATCCCTTTTCTGCAACCTGGGCTGCAACTTCCCCCATAAAACCTCCGAAACCACAGGCTTCCTCTACACATACCAGCCTGCCTGTCTTTTTAACAGAATCAATTATTAAATCTATATCAAGCGGCCTTAATGTCCTTGGGTCTATGACTTCGCATTCTATACCTTTTTCTTCTTTTAATATCTCAGCTACTTCAATAGCTTTTTTTACCATAAATGAAGTTGCCACAACAGAGACATGGCTTCCCTGTCTTTTGATTTCGCCTTTTCCTAGAGGTATGCTGTATTTTTCTTCAGGAACATGCTCAATATATTTTTTATTTTTATAAAGCAGCTTATGCTCTATAAAAATGACAGGATTATTATCCTCAATTGATGCAATAAGGAGCCCCTTTGCATCATAAGGACAGGACGGCATGACCACTTTCAGCCCGGGAATGTGCGCAACAAGCGCCTCAAGGCTCTGGGAGTGCTGGCCGGCTGCTCCGGTTCCTCCTCCGCCTGCAGTGCGCAGCACCATGGGAACAGTTGCTTTACCCCCGAACATATATCTTATTTTTGCTGCCTGGTTGGCAATTTCATCCATCGCAATTGTTATAAAATCTGAAAACATTATCTCTACAATCGGCCGCATTCCTGTTATTGCGCTTCCTGTCGCCACTCCGACTAAAGCATCTTCTGATATGGGGCTGTTTATTATCCTTTTTTTGCCAAATTCTTCAAGCATGCCAACAGATACTCCAAAAGCGCCGCCATATTCTGCTACATCCTCTCCTATAAGATACACATCAGGATTTATGCGCATCATCTGCTGCATCGCTTCCCTTATAGCTTCAAGATATGTTATTTCTCTTTTACGGTCCATTTAATAGAATTTCCTCTCAAAAAAAATTATTAAAAATTATAAATAACAGCAGATTTATTTTATGCATATACATCCTCTTCGACCTGGCTCAAATCGGGAAAAGGGCTCTCCTCAGCAAATTTATTTGCCTGTTTTAACTGCTCTATTACGCCTGCCTCTATTTCCCTGTCGTCTTTTTCTGATATTAAACCTTCTTTTAATAAAACATTTCTATACCTTACAATGGGGTCTTTTTCAATCCATGTCTTAACTTCTTCTTTTGTCCTGTAAACCTGCGCATCGCTTTTTGAATGGCCTTTCCATCTATATGTAAGGCATTCTACAAGAACAGGGCCCTTACCGCTCCTGCAATGATCTGCAAAATGCCTGATAGTATTATAGACCTGGACGATATCATTTCCATCAATTGTAATGCCCACCATGTTATATGCATGTTTTCTTTCTGAAATCCTTGCAATATTAAAAGATTCCTTAACAGGCATGGACATACCATATTGATTGTTTTCACATATATATATCACGGGCAGGTCCCATATTGAGGCCATATTTAAAGCTCCATGAAAATTGCCCCTGTTTGCAGCTCCGTCTCCAAAAAAACAGGCAACTATCTTGCCGTTTTCTTTAATTTTACAGGTAAGCGCAGCCCCTGTGGCTATGTCAATGCTTCCCCCCACAATTCCATTTGCTCCAAGATTTCCTGTTGTAACGTCAGCAATGTGCATGGAGCCGCCTTTCCCTTTGCAGTATCCTGTTGCTTTACCAAGAAGCTCTGTCATCATCCTGTTTAAATCTGCCCCCTTTGCAATGCAGTGTCCATGCCCACGATGTGTGGATGTAATATAATCATTTTTTGCAAGCGCATAAATAGCTCCGACTGCAGTTGCCTCTTCCCCCACATACAAATGGCAGGTGCCATGAATCTGGCCTTTTATTATGAACTGCTCTGTTTCAGCTTCAAAATGCCTTATCTGGTACATTTTTTCAAGCATCTCAACCTTAACTCTGTCCGGCAATGACTGGAAGGAGCCTTGAATGTCATATACATCTGAAACTTTAACTTCAGTTTTTTTTGTTTTTAATTTTTCCATATTTCTTTTTCCTCTGTTCAATTTTAAATCAGTGTTTTTGCATTTATGCATTTTTTATAAGCTCTATGGCCGTGTTTTCATCTGTTAGCAGTATATTTATGAATTCTCCCCTCAATGCGCCAAGCATTACCCTTATCTTTTGAGGCCCGAAGGCTGCGCCGATTACATTTTTTACTTTTTTCAATCTTTCCGGAGACATCCTCAGAAGTCTCTCATCAAGCTTATTTTTAATTTCTTTGCCTTCTTCATTAATAAAAATAAGATTTACGTCGCCGGCAGCCCCCAACCCCTCTAGATATTTGAAATCATCTATGCTGAAATTACCTGTTTTAATAAGAGTTGAATCTTCCCCCAGATCACTCATTCCAATTAGAGCAGTTTCGATTTTTTCGCATAATTTAAAAATCTCGCTAACACCTGAATCCTTTTCCATGATTTCTTTTGCCTGCCTGCTGTCAAGTACTGCCGGTGAATGTATTGCATAGCTCAGTCCTCCATACTTCTGGCCCAGCATACTGGATACTGAATTAGTGTGGATCTCAATTCCAACTTTTCCAAGCCCGCCCAAAAGCGGAACCATTTTTATATTCATTTTCTTAAGTGGAACAAGTGATGCGGAAATATTTTTCAAAGTTGCTCCCCAGCCGATTCCCAGCATGTCGCCATCGTCCAGCAACCTGTCAAGAAGCTCAGCCAAAAGAACAGCCATATTGCCATATACCTGGGCAGGATCTTCATTGGATGGAACCACAAGACATTCCTTAAGTTCAAAGACTTTTTCAAGCGCACTTTCAAGCTCAATAAATTTTTCCAGGGGTGAATTTATCTTTATGGAGACAATATTTGACTGCTTTGCCTTATTAATGCTTCTTGAGACCTTGGTCCTTGAAATATTTAACTTTGCAGCAATTTTCTGCTGGTTCAGGTCATCCACATAATAAAGCTGTGCAATCTTGGATAGTATTTTTTGCTCTGTGAAATCATCACTGGACACTTTAACTGACAACCTTTGCTCTTAGTTATATTTTATAATAATAATATTAATAAAATTATTGAAACTATGTGCATTATATGAAATATTATTCATTTTTATTA
>JAFGMJ010000051.1 GCA_016927635.1 Actinomycetota bacterium | reverse complement strand
TTTAGGAGGTTGATATGGATTTTGCTGCAAAGTATGATTTGCCTTCAAGTTTAATTACTAGGGAATCGTTTTTCAATATTGGTGGTCCACATGGATTTATGAGGTGGGGAATATACATTTTTTTCGCGATTACTTTAGTATATTTAATATATACATTACAAAAACAAATAAAGGTTTGGCGAAAAGGTAAAGAAGAACTTAGAACTGACTCCATTTTTAAAAGAGTGTGGATGGTAATAAAATATGCTGGTCTCCAGGTAAAGATACTCAAGGAAGCATATGCAGGGATAATGCATGCCAGCATTTTTTTCGCTTTTCTTGGTCTTATACTTGTGACAGCTCTGATAATGATTCAGGATGATTTTACAGAATTATTTTTTAATATCAGATACCTTGAGGGGAACTTTTATCTTTTATGGTCACTATTCGCAGATATTTGCGGAGCAGTGCTTTTTATCGGGCTATGCATAGCAATTTACAGGCGCTATATAACAAAACCAAGTCGTCTTGATACTAAAAAAACAGATACATTTATTCTTTTAATATTGCTTGTAATAGTATTAACTGGTTTTATTACAGAAGCCCTGAGAATTGCAATTACAGGTTTTCCTGCTTTTGAAGTGTGGTCTCCTTTCGGTTATGCTCTTGCATATGCTTTTACCTGGATAAATAATTCAGCACTTTCAGTAATCCATGCTATCTCCTGGTGGATCCACATGGTACTTTCTTTTATATTTATCGCATTATGGGCTACGGAAAAAACAGGACATATTCTTATTTCTACATTAAATATATTTTTTGCTAATCTCGAGAATGAGAATCCAAAAACAAAATATGCAATGTCAGTTATCCCTCCAGAGGAGTTTGAAACATCTGAGTCATTTGGTGTAAGTTTTGCAGAAGAATTTACATGGAAGCAGTTAATGGATGGAGATGCCTGCACAAGATGTGGCAGGTGTCAGGATAATTGCCCTGCTTTCCTTACTGAAAAACCGCTCTCTCCAAAAAAAATTATAAATGATATTAAAGATAATAAAGATGAAAGAATACCTAAAATTTTGGAAGCTCAGGCGAAAGCTGAAGATCCGTCAAATATGGATTTAACTACAATCGATACAAAAGCTTTGGTTGGAGCTTCCGTTTTGGAGGATGAGATTTGGGCATGTACAAATTGTGGAGCGTGTATGGAGGCGTGTCCTGTACAGATTGAACATGTAAATGCAATCAATTCAATGAGACGGTCACAGGTATTGATGGAAGGTAAAATGGCACCGGAATTACAGACCGCCTTTACAAATATGGAAAATAATTCCAATCCATATGGATTTGCCTTCGCATCGAGAGCTGAATGGATTCCTGAAGATTTGGAATTGAAGAGCGTTGCTGAAGATCCGGATATCGATTATTTATATTTTGTAGGCTGTGCCGCTTCATTTGATAAAAGGAACCAGAAAGTAGCAATTGCTCTTGTAAAGATTTTACAAAAAGCCGGTTATAAAATCGGGATTCTTGGAAGTGAAGAGGCATGCTGCGGCGATTCAGCCATGAGAGCCGGTAATGAATATCTATTTCAAATGCTTTCCACACAAAATATGGAGATATTTAAAAACTATGGCATTAAGAAAATCATTACAACATGTCCGCATGGATATAATGTTCTGAAAAAAGAATATCCCAAACTTGCCGCAAAGAGTATTGATTCCAATGGCAACCCTCTTGAATGTAATTACCAGGTCTATCATCATTCTGAAGTGATATTTGACCTGTTAAGGAAAGGACAGATTAAGATAACGGATGCACTTAATGAGAAAATAACGTACCATGATTCATGTATGCTTGGAAGGTATAATAATATTTATACTCAGCCAAGGGACTTGATAAAAGCTATACCGGGTACGAATCTTGTTGAGATGAGCAGACATCACAAAAAAAGTTTTTGCTGTGGAGCAGGGGGAAGCAGGATGTGGCTTGAAGAAGATATTGGAACCAGGATCAATCAGTTCAGGACCAAAGAAGCACAGAGTACAGGTGCAGTGAAAATTTGCACTGCATGCCCATTCTGTATGACAATGTTATCTGATGGTGTACAGGAACTCGATATTAAAAACCTGGAGACCTATGATATTGCTGAGCTTGTTTATAATGCAATGGCAAAATAAAATTTGACAATATTAGATAGTAAATGGAGTATTTATAAAAACTGGATTTTTTAATAAATTTAATAAAGGAGTGATTACTTATGGAAAGCAATGTATTTTTTATTGCTCCGATAGGTTCAATAATTGCCCTGATCTTCGCATGGATTTTTTATAAAAGCATGATGAAAGCAGATGCCGGGAATCCTAAGATGGTGGAAATAGCTGGTCATGTAAAGGAAGGAGCTTTAGCTTATCTTTATCGCCAGTATAGAGTGGTTTCTATTGTATTCCTTGTTTTGCTGATAATTTTTGCAATACTTGCTTTTTTAGGAGTACAGAATCCATTTGTACCAGTGGCTTTTCTTACAGGAGGATTCTTTTCCGGTCTCTGTGGTTACCTGGGGATGAGAACAGCTACAAGCGCATCATCAAGAACAGCTCAGGGTGCATCACAGTCTCTTAATGCAGGTTTAAAGGTGGCGTTCCGGTCTGGTGCGGTAATGGGTCTTGTGGTTGTTGGATTTGGCCTTATAGATATTTCTTTGTGGTATATTATATTGAATTTTCTATATGATAATAATATTTGGGGTCTCAGTGAAATTCTTCTTAAAAAAATATCTTTTGCGAATACCTTTTCAATGGAATTGATTAAAACTCCGGAGTTCCAGCATGCCAAATTGGTTGAAATAACTACTACTATGATAACATTTGGCATGGGGGCTTCAACACAGGCTCTTTTTGCCAGAGTAGGCGGAGGAATTTTCACAAAGGCAGCTGATGTGGGTGCAGACCTTGTAGGTAAGGTTGAAGCAGGTATTCCTGAAGACGATCCAAGAAATCCTGCCACAATTGCCGACAATGTAGGAGACAATGTTGGTGATGTTGCAGGAATGGGTGCTGATCTTTACGAATCATATTGTGGTTCAATACTGGCAACTGCAGCACTTGGGGCTGCATTACCTTTATCAGCAGGATATAGCGGTTTAAAAGCTGTTATCGCCCCTATGATAGTAGCGGGACTTGGAATTGTTTTTTCGGTTATTGGAATATTTGCCGTACGTACTAAGGAAGATGCCTCAATGAAAAACCTTATGAAATCATTGAATATAGGCGTATGGGGAAGCTCAGCTCTAATACTAATTGCACTAGCTGTTATGGCAGCTGTAGATTTTATCACCTGGGGTATTTTCGGTGCTGTTATTGCAGGTCTTGCTGCAGGTCTTATAATAGGACTTTCCACCGAATATTATACTTCAGATGAGTATAAACCTACACAGGGTATTGCAGAGCAAACGAAGATGGGATATGCCACTACAATAATAGAAGGGATAGCCACTGGCATGTATTCTACAGGTATTCCGGTAATAACAATCGTAATAGGCATCCTGGTAGCTTTTGGTGTGTCCGGCGGATTCAGTGATGTTTCACAGGGATTGTACGGGATAGGATTCGCAGCAGTTGGCATGTTGTCAACACTTGGTATCACTTTAGCTACTGACGCTTATGGTCCAATAGCCGATAATGCAGGCGGTAATGCTGAGATGAGCGGTTTGAATCCGGAAGTAAGAAAGAGAACTGATGCTCTTGATATGCTGGGCAATACAACAGCTGCTACAGGTAAAGGATTTGCAATAGGTTCTGCTGCTCTTACTGCTATGGCCCTATTATCTGCATATCTTGAAGAGATAAAACTGTGGCTCGGCAAGCTTGCTGGTAAAGGATTTTTCCAGGTCGGTTCTGTTAAATTTTATAATGAATTACCCGAAGGAATTGTCGCAGGGCCGAACGATATTGTCGCTCATCTTGCAAAGATTCAGGATTTTACCAAAGCCTATGATTTAAGTCTTATGAATCCAAAAGTATTATGCGGTCTGTTTTTAGGTGCAATGATGGCTTTCGTTTTCAGTGCAATGACGATGAAGGCTGTAGGCAGAGCTGCTGGAGCTATGATTGACGAAGTAAGAAGACAATTCAAATCACTTCCTGGTATTTTAACAGGAAAGGATAAACCGGATTATGCTCAGTGTGTTGCAATATCGACTGCCGGTGCTCAAAAGGAAATGATAGTTCCTTCATTGCTTGCTATTATCGTCCCTGTAGTTACGGGCTTGATACTTGGAATACCCGGAGTTATGGGTCTGCTCGCTGGGGGATTAACTGCAGGTTTTTCCCTTGCATGTATGTTAAATAATTCAGGCGGAGCATGGGATAACGCTAAAAAATTTATAGAAAAAGGCAATTACGGCGGTAAAGGATCTGATGCACATAAAGCTGGGGTTGTCGGTGATACTGTCGGTGATCCCTTTAAAGATACATCAGGACCTTCTCTTAATATTTTAATTAAACTAATGTCTATGGTTTCGGTTGTATTCGCTGGTGTTGTTGTTAAATATTCTCCTGAGATTGGAAAATTACTTGGGTTTTAACTAACTCAGATATTGTATTTATATTTCAGGGAAATTTGTATTATTAAAAAGGCTGCCTTAA
>JAFGMJ010000050.1 GCA_016927635.1 Actinomycetota bacterium | reverse complement strand
GGGCTTTCAGGGGAACAAGAAATATAGCTGATATTAAAAAGAGCTTCTTTGAGATAAATAATTTTCAAGAAGCCGAGGAATTATTAAATAGCTTAATCGGGATGTAGCGCAGCTTGGTTAGCGCGCAGCGTTCGGGACGCTGAGGTCGAGGGTTCAAATCCCTCCATCCCGACCATTTCCATAATATATTCTTTATTTTGAATATTTACATAAATGCATATATTTGTTAAAATATTTTTTGTTTCAAATAAAATCAGGAGGTAAAAAATGTTATCCGAACTCCCAATCGATTTGAGTAAAGTCAGAAAAGAAAATATCGATAAGGAAATACTGCGTGCAGGAATAATAGCTGAGCTTGATGCAATAAACCTTTATGAGCAGATGGCTGCAATGGCAGATAACAGTGATATAAAAAAGATAATTCTTGACATTGCTAAAGAAGAGAAGACGCATGTTGGCGAATTCCAGACACTTCTTCTGGAACTTGACAATCAGCAGGCAAAAGAACTTGAAGAAGGCAAAAAAGAAGTTGACGAGGAACTTGGCAGATAATAATCTTTTACAGGACTTTAATAATTAAATGCCCACGTTTCAATGCACAGGTATTTCTAAAAGCGCTGCTGTTGAGCTGCGCGGCAGTAAAAATATTTTTTTTTACAGAGTCGTCGTTGCAGATACCTTTTTCAAAAAACTGGTAGGACTGATTTTCAGCAGAGAGCCATGTCCAGAAGAGGGGCTGCTTTTAGATAAATGTAACAGCATACATACCCTGTGGATGAGGTTTCCAGTTGATGTTTTATTTCTGGATAAGAATGAATGCATAGTATACCTGATTGAAAACCTAAGACCTTTTCGCTTCAGCCCTGTAATTAGAAATGCGGTAAAAGTTTTGGAAATTGCAGCAGGGGAAATAAAAAAAAAGAATGCACAAACAGGAGATGTTGTCTTTTTTAAATAAGCTCTTCTTTAGCAACACCTATATTTGAAGCAATAATATTGTGGTTTATATTTTTATAATAAAGATTTATCTTAATAAAAAAAATCTCAGGTTGTTATAAACTTTACATAACCGACAGTTTTAAAAATCACAGTGACAATAGTTGCTGCCATAAGTATTCCAATAAATATATCCAGCAAAGCTCTTTTCTGGGGAAAACCAAATACGAAAGCAATTACTGAGCCCGTCCAGGCCCCTGTAACTGGCAGAGGTATACCCACGAAAGCAGTCAGTGCAAAACCTGAATACTTTTCAAATTTTTTATAGTATTTTCTTCTTGTCCTGTTAAAAAGCCATGTAAAAAACCTCTCCATGAGTTTAAATCTTTTCATGAGAAACTTTGAAATGGGCTCAAGCGCATATACTATTACAATAGCAGGAATGAAATTGCCAACTATCGAAATCATAAGAGTGCTGTAAATATCAAGTTTCAGTGCCCCAAGTCCAAGTGGAATTGATGCGCGAAGCTCGCCAATCGGTGTCATTGAGGTAAAAAAAACGGCAAGATAATTGCCAATATTCTGTGTAAAGTTTTCAAAAATCATTAAACTTAAAAACCTCCTTACTGATTTTTTCCAGTTATTAAAATAAAATCATTTTGCAGGCCTCAGAACATCTTTTTCTTGAAAAGTATTAAAAGGCCGATACCGCTTAAAACAAAACTTATGACAATTATCCAGACGAAAGCAAATGGAAAATTGCCCCAGGGCATCGGGACATTCATTCCGTAAAAACCTGAAACTATCATTGGTATAGTCATTAGTATTGTGATTGAAGTAAGTATTTTCATCACAACATTAAGATTGTTGCTTATAATTGAGGCAAAGGCATCCATTGTGCCGGAAATGATATCCCTGTAAATATTTGCCATTTCGATAGCCTGCTTGTTTTCTATTATTACATCTTCAAGCAGATCTTCGTCCTCAGGATATTTCTGCATTATCTTAAGCTTCATCATTTTTTCAAGTGTTGTCTGGTTGGCCTTAAGAGACGTTGAAAAGTAAACCAGGCTTTTTTCAAGTTCCATCATGTCAAAAAGCTCTTTATTTTTTAAAGACTTCTGCAGGGAAGTTTCAACATTTTTGCTGGCTTTATCTATCTGCTTTAAGAAACTCAAGTAATATTTATCTATCCTTAAAAGCAGCTGAAGAATAAATCTTGATTTCTTAAAAGTATAAAAAGTCTTTATTTTCTGTTCGAAAAAATCGTCTGTTATATTATTGTCCTGCAGCACAACTGTCACTATGTAGTCATTATTGAGCACAATTCCCAGAGGTATTGTGCTGTAGATAGCTGTTGTCTTAACAACTTCCATCACCGGTACATCAAGAAGTACCAGTATCTGGTCGTTTTCGACCTCAAGCCTTGAACTTTCTTCCTTGTCGAGGGCGGCTTTTAAGAAATCCTTTTCAAGCCCTGTATGCTCTTCAACCATTTCTATTTCATCGGAATCAGGATCATTTAAATGAATCCAGCATCCCTTTTCAATAGTTTCGCATTCACAGGTCTGGTTTTCAGGATTAGTTTTAAGTATACTTATCAATTTGCCCTCCTTTCCACAAGTTCAAACGATTTTTTTATAATTTTACCTTAATTATTATTATTGTAAATTAAAAATAAATTTTAATACTGTTATAAAAATACAGCTTTAATTATTATAATTTGAAAAACACGGATGTTTTATTCTGTTATAAAAGTAAGTGAATTAATAAGAAGCTGATAAGAAGACTCTGCAAAATCTTTATAGGTTTCATCTTCGATAATTATATGGCAGATTAAAGCATAGCCATTATATTCTGTTATGCTGTAAACGGCTATGCAGCTTTTATCATTTTTATCTTTGAAAAGGTATATTTTTTCCAGTGTCTGGTATTTATCCCCAAGCAGATACTCTCTTTTCCTGCTTTCAGCAAATGTCCAGTTTTTATCTTCTTCAGTTTTTTTAACATCTGAATCTATAAATTCTTCATAAGGTTTTATGGGAGCTGATTTTAACGCTGCAATAATAAAGGTCGCGCTGATGTTTATCTGCGGGTCAAGTGTAATAAATACAGCCTCCTCCTGCATTTCCTCATCAAATGCCCACTCATCAGGTATTGCTACCGTAAAACCAAACTTTTCATTTTCATAGAAGCTGTTTGCAGAAAAGACAGGCGCTTCAAGTTTTTGAACTTCAAATTCCAGTGTTTCAAAAAGTACATCATTAAGCATTATATCCACTTCATAAAAGCCTGGCTTTATCTCATATTTTTTATCCCGAAGTGGAAGAGCAAACCATATGTAAGAAGAATCATAGTAGTCTGATTTTATATCCAGCTCAAGTTCTTCAAAAACCTCGCCTGAAGGATTCTTCCAGACTGTCTTTAAAATGTTGCCTGCAATAGCGTAATCAAGTTTTGCTGATAAATAAACTATGCTGTACGGCAAAAATTTTGCAGAAGGTTTTAATGGTTTTCCTGATACATCTATCTCTTCTGAAAGTGAAACTTCAATAATGCCTGAGGAAGGTTTTATTATTTTAAATGCTGCAGTTTTTAAAAGTTCACCGTTGTAATAGAATTCAACCCTGTATGAGCCAGGCGCGATTATCTTTGCCTGGTCGTTTATAAATATATCTGAAGATACGGTCCCCTGAAAATAATCGTCTAAACTGGCTTTGCTGAAATACTCGCTGCTTTCAATGATGATTTTATCCAGGTCAGTGTTTATCCATTTAAAGCCCCAGCGCTCGGAACCTTTTACTCCGCTGTACCGGACTGTGGCAATTATTCTTTTTACATTTATATTAAACTCGCTGCCTGCTTTTACAGGCTCCTTTGAATCTTCAATTATATCTTCAGATATCACTATTTCATCAAAAGAAGCAGTGGGCCCACTGCAGGCCTGCATAAATGTAATGCCGGCCGGTATAAAAGCAATAATTATGAAAATACTGATGTATG
>JAFGMJ010000049.1 GCA_016927635.1 Actinomycetota bacterium | reverse complement strand
AAAGTTTTTAATTATAATTACTAAATAATAATTATATGGATGCTAAAATAAAGGAAAATCTTTTAACTGAGTTTAAACAAAAATGTCGTGACAGAAGGCTAAAAATAACTCCTCAGAGAACTATTATATACGAAGAGCTTATAAATTCTTTAGATCACCCAAGTGTTGATATACTTTACGGCAGGGTCAAAAAAAAATTGCCTGATATATCATTTGATACTGTTTACAGGACTCTTATGACATTTAATACAATAGGTATAGCAGACATTGTTGAAGGTATTAATACTTCAAAAAGATATGACGGCAATACTAACCAGCACTACCATTTTATATGCGTCAAATGCGGAGCCATAACAGATATTACAGATGTGCCTTTTAGGTTTGAAATTCCTGAGCAAATAAAGCAGAAATATAATCCCAGGTCAGTAAAAATATTTTTTGAAGGCCTGTGCGGCAAGTGCTGAAATTTGGCTAATATTAAACCCTAACTGCTATTTTCTTTGAAATCAATTGACAGTGAATTAACGCAATGCCTGGTATTTTTTGCAGTTAATTGTTCTCCTGTAAAAACATGACCTAGATGAGCACCACAGTTTGCGCATATTATCTCCGTTCTTCTGCCGTCAGCATCAGGCACTCTTTTAACTGCGCCGCTTATTTCTTTGTCAAAGCTTGGCCAGCCGCATCCTGAATGGAATTTGTTTTCCCAGCTGTAAAGCTTTGCTCCGCATCTTTTGCATGCATAAATGCCCTCTTTGAAAAAATCATTATACTTTCCACTGAAGGGGGGCTCTGTGCCTTTATGCACAATGACTCTTTGCTCTTCTTCTGTAAGTTTATTGAATTCCATGGCTTCCTCCTTTTGGTAATTATGTTATATTTTTTATTCTAAAAAAACAAAGACCGAAAATAAAAATTGCAAAAAAATTTTTATTTTATGATTTTTAAATATACCGGTTTGGATGTATAATGTAGCGCTGGTGTAATAATTTAATAATAAAAATGAATTAATCGAATTGAATTTTTCAAAGAAAATTTTAAAGCCCAATAAATATATCTTAAGCGTTTTTTCTTTTCTCATACTTTCAGTAGTGTTTTTATCTTTTATTCCTGGATGCTATCTTAATCTTGTAAGAACCGAAGAAACAAGGGATAAAATAGGGACATATGTAGATGTGGTAATTTATGCCACCACTGACCAGCAGCCGGAAATAATAATCGGTAATTCCTTTGAAAAGCTTGACGAACTGGCTGCCATATTTTCCAATTATGATGAAAAAAGCAGCATATCACTGCTTAACAGCCAGGGTTTTATAGAAAATCCGCCCGGGGAACTTATCGATATAATAGAGCTTTCTGTAGAATATAATAAAATCACAGAAGGCGCTTTTGAAATAACTGTAGATCCATTACTGACACTGTGGTCGGAAGGATTGTGGAAAGAACCTGAAAATGTGCAGAAGCAAAAAATTGATGAAGCCCTTGGTATCGTAGGCTCAGATATGATAGAGATAAAGCCTAAAGAGATAAGGTTTTTAAAGGACGGCATGTCTGCAACGCTTGGAGGTATTGCAAAAGGCTACATTGTTGACGGCATGATGGAATATTTAAAAAGCAGTGGTGTAAAAAACGCTATTATAAATGCAGGTGGGGATATTTCGACAATGGGTTCCAAGCCAGACGGTGGGAAATGGATAGTGAGCCTTGAAAACCCTGATAATACCAGGGAAAAAATCGTATCTTTTGCTCTTTCAGGTGAATCTATTGCAACAAGCGGCAATTATTACAGGTATTTTGACCCTGATAAAGAGGTGCACCACATAATAGATCCAAGAACAGGCTATTCTGCAAATAATTGCATAAGCTCAACTGTAATTGCGGCCAATGCCACTGTTGCAGACATACTTGCAACTTCTGTGTTTGTGCTTGGCCCCCAGGACGGAATGAAGCTTGTAGAAAATCTTGAAGGCGTGGAAGCTTTTATAATAGATAATGACAGAAATATTTATAAGTCCTCAGGAATTGATAAATATATTAAATAGTACAGTTGAAAATAACTGAAAAATGGATTTTAAAATTTTTAAATGAAATTATTAAATTTTTTTGATAATCTATATTGAATATGAACATAATATCCAGAAAACCCCGGTTTGTTACGGGCTTAAAACTTAAAGAAAATAAAAAATCAGAGCACGAGCCAATAGCGACAATACCTGTGCCCGGAAGAGTCATTATACCAATGCAGATGCACGCAGGAGCTGAATGCGAGCTGATTGTAAAGAAAGGCGATACTGTAAAAACAGGCCAGGTCATAGGAGAATTTTCTTCTTTTATTTCTGCAAAAATACACTCTTCAATAACGGGTACCGTAAAAAGTGTTTTAAAAACAGTAAATCCTGCAACCAGCACTATAATCAATGCAGTTGAGATAGAGGCGCTGCATGACAGCGAAGGAAACCGGGCCGCAGAAGAAAAGACATATAATGACAGCATTATTATTGAAAACCCTGAAGATTTTAAAGTTTTTATGTCTGAAACAGATAATGCTTCGGCTGCGGAGCTTATAGCAAAAATCAAAGACGCAGGCATTGTCGGCCTTGGCGGAGCAGCATTTCCTACACATATAAAACTTTCAGTTCCTGAGGGTAAAAAGATAGATACTGTTATATTAAACGGATGTGAATGCGAGCCATATATTACCGCAGATCACAGGATGATGCTTGAATACGCTATGCAAATACTTTGCGGCGCCTATATTATTTTTAAAATACTCAATCCTATAAAAGTTATTATCGCAATTGAGAATAATAAGGAAGATGCAATTCGCTTAATGGCAGACAGGATAAGAGAGCTTGGGCTTGAAAATATTTTTTACATTTCTGCTCTACCGTCAAAATATCCGATGGGAGCTGAAAAAACGCTTATTAAGAATATACTTAAAAGAAAAGTCCCTGCAGGTAGCCTGCCACTGGACGTGGGGGTTGTGGTCCAGAATGTTTCTACTGCAAAAGCCATATTTGATGCTGTTGCCTTTAACAAGCCTTTGATAGAAAGAGTAATAACCGTTACTGGCGGCATAGATAAACCGCTTAACCTGATGATAAGGATAGGGACGCTGGTAGGAGATTTAAAGAAATATTTCGGCACATTCAGCGATAAGCCACATGATGTAATATTCGGGGGGCCTATGACGGGTTTTTCGGTGGCTAATATGAATTTTCCAATAGTAAAAGGTACGGGCTGCGTCCTGGTTCAAGAAGGCAGGAAACTGGTTGAGAAAAATTGCATAAGATGCGGAAGGTGCGTTAGCGTATGTCCTATGAATCTTATGCCTCTTATGTATGGCATATATGCAAAGAATAATAAATGGGAAGAATGCAGGGATTATTATATTGACAGCTGTATTGAATGCGGCTCATGTGCCTATGTCTGTCCTTCGTCAATACCCCTGGTAGGATATATTAAAACAGGTAAATCTGTACTTGCAAGAAAATGAGCATACTTTAAAATAAATTGTTCGGGAAAATAACTTATGGATTCTAATATTGATTCAACAAAATTAATTGACAGCGGGGAAGTATATATATCACATCCGCCTCATATATGGAGCGGTTTTTCAACAAACAGGCTGATGTATGTGGTTGCTGCCACTATTGCTCTTCCCTCAGCCGCTGCTGTTTATTTTTTTGGCCTAAGGGCTCTTTATCTTATCCTGATATCTGTAGCTACAGCTGTGCTTACAGAGTTTGCTATAAAAAAATTGAGAAAAAAGCCATTTTTCATGGATGGAAGCGCAGTGATTACAGGCATGCTTTTTGCGCTTGTCCTTCCTCCGAGAATACCTTTCTGGATGGCAATAATAGGCGCCGCTTTTTCAATTGCTATTGCAAAAGAGGCTTTTGGCGGGCTTGGCTATAATATTTTTAATCCTGCCCTTGCAGGCAGGGCTTTTCTTGCAATTTGTTTTTCGAATGAAATGACCAGCTGGTATTTGCCTTCAAAGTGGTATGCTGCAGGTTTTGCTGCATCAGATGCGCTGACTTCTGCCAGCCCTTTAAGTGATAATTATATTTATGAAGGCACCAGGGCGGCACTTTATAAAGATCTTTTTTTTGGAAATATTGCGGGCTCTATTGGAGAGACTTCTGCTCTTGCAATACTTATTGGCGGGCTGATCCTGATTGGCCTGAGGCTGATTGACTGGAAAATACCTGTAATATATATAGGCACTGTGGCTCTTGGTTCGCTTATTTTTGGCAAAGATATTCTTTTCCAGGTCCTTGCCGGTGGCCTTATGATAGGAGCTTTTTTCATGGCCACTGATTATGTCACATCGCCTGTAACTGGTCCCGGAAGGATGATATTTGCTTTTGGGGCAGGGATTATAACCCTGCTTATAAGGAATTTCGGGGCTATGCCTGAAGGCGTGGCATTCTCCATTTTAATAATGAATTCTTTTACGCCATTAATAGACAAGTATGTAAGGCCTAAGCCTTTTGGTTT
>JAFGMJ010000048.1 GCA_016927635.1 Actinomycetota bacterium | reverse complement strand
TTAATTTATGATTATAGCTATATAATCTTTTTATTAAAATTATTGAAAGGGTAAATACCGGTGGAAATGATAAACGGATACACAAGGGAAAAAGCGATGGATATGGCATATAGAATCGGTTTTGAAGGAGAGGCCAACAGATTTGACTGTGCGCAGGAAGTATTTCATGCAGTCTCTTCTGTGCTTGGTATTAAAAATCATATGATTTTTAGATGTCTTTCGCCGCTTGAGGCTGGCGGCGCCGACACAACTTATGGATCATGCGGAGCTTTCAGCGGCGCCCTTGTTGTATTTGGTTATTATTTTGGCAGGACCTATGAGCTTTGGCAGCAGGGCAAGACATCTACAAAATCTTCAATACTTGGCCAGAAGCTTTATAAAAGGTTTGAAGAAAAATACGGCACAATCATATGCAGGGAGATACATAAAAAAATATTCGGAACGACTTTTAATCTGATGGATGATAAAAATCTTGGGCTTGACATGCAGGAACTGGACAGATTTAATGCAATGGGTGCTCATGTTGATAAATGTCCGCATGTTGTCGGCCTGTCCGCAGCATGGACGGTGGATATACTCTGGGATGAAATACCCAAAGACATAGATGTATCAGAAATAAAAGGATATGATGAAAATAAGGATTTCTAACAGCTTTTATGCCTGAAGGCGATACTGGTATTTGTACAATTTATAGTAGAAGCCTTTGAGGGCAAGAAGTTCTTTATGTGTGCCGCTTTCAACTATTCTTCCATGAGTCAGCACTATAATGGTGTCAGCATGTTTTATTGTGGAAAGCCTGTGGGCAATCACAATGGTTGTCCTGTCCTTCATTATCTTTGAAAGTGCGTCCTGTATAAGAGCTTCTATTTCAGAGTCAATGCTTGATGTTGCCTCATCCATAACAAGAAGTATTTCCGGGTTAAATACAAGCGCTCTTGCAAATGCAATCAGCTGCCTCTGTCCCACTGATAGTACCTGGCCCCTTTCTTTTATATCTGTCTCATAGCCGTCAGGAAGCATTTTAATGAATTTATCAGCATTTACGTATTTTGCTGCCTGCATTACACTGTCAAAGCTTATGTCTTTATTTCCAAGCCTTATATTCTCAAGTATGTTTCCTGAAAATAGAAATACATCCTGCATTACAACGCCTATATGCTTCCTGAGCTGTGACAGGTCATATTTTTTTATATTTACGCCGTCAAGATAGATGCTGCCTTTCTGTATATCATAGAACCTGTTTAATATATTAATTATTGAAGTCTTGCCTGAGCCAGTAGCCCCAACAATAGCTATGCTTTTGCCCGCTTTAAGCTTAAAAGAAATATCTTTAAGTATAAAATTGTTATTGTCATACGCAAACCATACATTTTCAAATTCTATGTTTCCCCTGACACTGCTGATTTTTGCAGGATTTTGCGCCGAGATTATTTTCGGTTCCAGCTCAAGCATGGTAAATATTCTTTCAGATGCTGCAACCGCTTCCTGTATTATCCCAAACTTTTCTGCAAGATCGCTTATTGGATGAAAAAACTTTTCAATATATTGTATAAAAGCTACTAGTGTTCCAAGCGTTAAAAGATTTCTTATTACCTGGCCGCCTCCATACCATACAATAAGGGCAATGGCTATTGCGCTTATTAAACCAACGACCGGGAAAAAAACTGAGTAATAAAAAATTGTTTTTAAATACTGGAAAAGATAACTTCTGTTGAGCTCGTCAAATTCATCAGCGTTTTTTTCTTCTCTGTTAAATAGTTTGACAGTATTGATTCCTGTGACTGCTTCATGAATAAAAGAATTCATATTGGAAATCTTTGCCCTTATGATTTTAAACGATACTCTCACTTTTTTCCTGAAAATAAAAGTTGCGGCTGCAAGAAGTATAAGCACTGAAAATGTCACAAGGGATAATTTCAGGTTCAGTGAAATCATTACTATTGCAACACCTGCAATCATGAATATATCTCCAAAAAAAGTCACTATACCCGAGGAAAGCAGTTCATTTAAAGCCTGAACATCTGTTGTAACCCGTGTGAGTATTCTGCCGGTTGGGTTTTTATCAAAAAAGGACATTTCCATTTTCTGTATGTGTTTAAAAATATCCATTCGCAAATCATACATTATTTTCTGGCCAAGATATTCTGTAAGATACTGCTGGAAAAACCTGAATATAAAAAGACCTGCCAAAACAGCCGCAAAAATGACAACTATTCTTAAAAACCCATCGGCCTGGCCAAGCGCAAGATGCTCATCGATTGCAATTTTGATAAGATATGGCCCCGCAAGCTCCAGACCTGCTATAAGAAGCAGAAGAAAAACAGTAAAAGCCATGAGGAATTTATAAGGTGCCACATATTTTAAAAGTTTGAGCGCAACCTTTCTGTCAACCTGTTTTTCCTCTATATCTTTTTCGTAAAAACTTTCCCTGTGCATATCATTCATTTAAAGTTCTTCCTCAAGTTCTTCAGCCAGCTGCTGCCTGTGATAAAGATTTTTATAAATTTCGCTTTTCTTCAGAAGTTCCTCATGTTTGCCGGTATGAGTTATCTGGCCCTCATCCATTACTATTATGATATCGGAATCTTTTATAGTCGATATGCGGTGCGAGATTATTATTTTTGTCATATCTGCTGTATTTTTTTTCAAATCCTGCAATATAAGTTCTTCAGTACCTGTATCAATATTTGAAAAAGAATCATCAAGTATAAGTATATTTGGAGAAGTCATAAGGGCCCTTGCAATCGCAAGCCGCTGTTTCTGGCCGCCTGAAAGAGTTATGCCTCTTTCACCGATGATTGTGTCATAACCCTGGGGAAATTGCTGCACATCTTCATGAAGATGTGCTGTTTTTGAAACTGAAATGACTTTTTTTTCGATTAATTCATTGTCCGTAACGCTTTGGTTTATTTTTTCAACTCCAAACAGGATGTTTTCCCTTATTGTCTTTGAAAATATGAAAGGATCCTGGGTAGTATATGAAATGCCGGGGCGAAGGACTTTTAAAGAAATTTTTTTTATGTCCACGCCATCAATTAAAACCAGGCCTTTTTGAGGATCATAAAGCCTTGGGACAAGATTGGCTGCAGTTGATTTGCCGCATCCTGTAAAACCCACTATGCCGGCCTGCATACCGGCTTTTATAGAAATATTGATATTTTGAAGTATCCACCTGCTTTTATCTTCCGGGCTTTGTCCATCATATAATTCATATGCCTTTATTACCGGATATTTAAAAAAAACGCCTTTAAATTCAATATCTCCATTTAAATAGCTTTTATTTAGCGGACTAGCAGGCTCTTTTATAACAGGCGTCAGGCCAAAAACCTTATTAAGCCTGCCCATTGAAACTTCCCCTCTCTGGACAAGATTAATAACCCAACCCAGTGAAATAAGAGGCCATGTCAAAAAAATGATATAAGAGCTGAACTGCACAAACTGGCCAAGAGTCAGGCTGCCGCCTATAACCTGGCGGCCGCCCACCATCAATACAAGAAGCGAGCCGATTCCTCCGACAAGTATCATAACAGGCCAGAAAATACTGCGTATTTTGGCAAGTTCCATATTTTTAACAATGTACTCCTGATTGAGTTTTGAGAAGTTATCTATTTCATTGTTTTCCTGGGTAAAAGATTTGGTGACCTTTATGCCTGCAATGCTTTCCTGTGTCCTTGCGGAAAGAAGCGCATAATGTTCCTGGGAAATCTTAAATCTGCTGTGCAGGGTTGCGCTGAGCCTGCTGACAATTACCGGAAGCAGGGGTATTGCCACAAGTGAGTAAAGTGTGAGGCGCGGACTTATCATAAACATTATTATAATTGTCGAAAAGAATACAAAAACAGTATTGAAAAGATTTAAAAGACCAGGCCCGAGAAAGTTCCTTACTGCATCAAGATCGTTTGAAATAAGAGCCATAATGCTTCCGGTCCTGTTGTTTTCAAAAAATGTGGAATCAAGCGTCTGCAGGTGGGAGAAAAAATCATTCCGTATGCTGTATTCTATCTTCCTGGAAGCGCTTATAAGAAGTCTTCTCATATAAAATCTGAAAACTCCTTCGAGCGCTGAAACCAGGACAAGAAAAATGCTGTATCTTAAAAGCATGGGCTGGGATGAAGGATAATCCTTAAGGCTGTCTATTACAGTTTTTAAAATCCATGGTATTAAAAGCGCAAGCAGGGTTGTGAGCAGTATAAATAAAATACTGCCGCTCACTGCAGCAATATGTTTTTTGAAATATTTTTTTAATGTAAGAAGCTGTTTTATCTAAACCATCCCTGAAAACTATTTTAAATTAATTAAAGGCTTTTTAAATACTTAAAAACCATCTTTGGGCACTGTTTTTTTAAGCTTTGTAATGTTGAAAAATTTTTCCCTTTCTATTAATATAAAAATTTACCCTTTTTCAGTATACAATTTGCCGCAATCGTGATTGCCCATGACGTAAAACAGAGGTTTAGTAAGCATTGATACTATGAATTCAAGGTAATAGCACGGCAGGTCCCCGCAAGATATTATAAAATCAATATCCTTAAATCTTTCTTCTATTGTCGGGCTGTAAATATGCTCAACGACTTTGTCGCTTATTATCAGTATTTTCATAATGGAAAGCCTGTTTTATTAAGCCTGATAATAAATATTATATTAGAGATTTGCAAATAAAGATAACTTATGCCCACTTAACATAAGATTATTTTACAAGTATAATTAAAAACAGACACTTTTTTTACACATATTCAGGCAATGCTGAGCAAAGCTGGCATTACTGCCGGGCGATGATACAGGCATACGGAATAAGTTTATTTTAAAAATTTTAGCACTTAAAAAGAAAATGAGATTTTTATGACGCAGGCGGAAAGAAAACAGAAATCGATAAATAAGATATTTAATGCAGCAGAGAAACATTTGAGCAGCGAAGGTATTGAAAATACTGACATTGACAGCATATGCAGAGAAGCGGGCCTTACCAAGGGCGCATTTTATCATCATTTCGGGTCAAAACAGCAGTTTTTACTTGAGCTTCTCGGTAAGTGGATTAACAAGCTGTCCGCTGAAATAAATACGGCTCCGTTTGATTCTTATGAGACAACAGAAATATTTACCATGATAATTGACAGGATGCAGCCTGTTTTTGAAAAAGCTGGCAAGCAGCTTCCTGTTTTTCTACAACTTTATATAAGTGCAATTTCTGATGAAGGCTTAAAAGATTATACGCTGAAGACTTACGAAGACTTCCTCGGATTTTTTTCTGCAATCGTAAGTTCGGGAATAAAAAAAGGTTCGA
>JAFGMJ010000047.1 GCA_016927635.1 Actinomycetota bacterium | reverse complement strand
CAGAAATAATATGATTTTTTTAAAATAATTAAACTGTTTAATATAAGGCTGATTTGTTTTATAATAATTATAGTCCATATATTTTTAAATAAGTTTTTTTATTTTAAAGCATCAGCCGGAAAATATTATCATTTTGAGCATATACCCATAAATATTCTAACATATATTATTCTGCCGTCAATATCTTATATTATTATTGCCGGAATAATAATAAATAATATTTTCCGAAAATAGTTTATCTGGCTTTCAGGCCAGTAAAAGAAATGGTTACAATTTAAGCATTTGTAAAACAACAAATTGTATGGAAAATAAATATTTATTTTATCTTATTATTTCAACGAAATGTTTAATAAGTTCAGGGTCAAACTGAATGCCTGCAAACTTCTTTAACTCTATAATAGCTTCATCTTTACTTTTTGGCTCTTTATATGGCCTGCCGCTTATCATTATATCGTATGCATCAGCTATTGATACTATACGGGATATAATGGGTATTTCTTCGCCTTTAAGGCCTCTTGGATAGCCAGTTCCATTCCACCACTCATGATGGGCAAGTATATATTCCGCTATTGGGGAAAGCAGCGTGGATGAGCTTGCTATCCTGTAACCGGCTTCAGAATGCTTTTTTACAGCATCCCACTCTTTTTCAGTGAGTTTTTCTCCCTTATTTATTAAATCAGCGCTTAAAGCAACTTTACCTATGTCATGAAGGCTTGCATGCAGTAAAAGGTCATCCATCCTGTCTTCTGCAAACATTAATTTTTTCCCCATTTTTTCGGCAAGCTTTATCACCCTTTCAGAATGATTAACAGTTTCAATATTTTTTTCATACAATGCATTTGTCAGGGATTTTACAATCTGGCTCTGTACACTTTTGGCATTTAACATTTTGTTTTTGTACATTTTATCTTCTGCTTTTTTTATTACATCATTGATATCTTCTTCAATTTCTTCCTTTGTAGCAAAGCCCATCGCAATACTTACCGGTATTTTTAAATCAGTAGTGCTATTGCAGGCATCTTTTATCCTGTTTAGAACCTGTGAGCAATGTTCAGATGTGGTTTCTGGCAGCATGACTATAAACTCATCGCCGCCCCATCTGGCTATTACGTCCGTTTGCCTGCAGCAATTATTTATTATTTTGGCAGCATTTTTTAATAGTTCATCACCGCTTTCATGGCCAAAGGCATCATTTACAAGTTTTAGCCCATTCAAATCCAGCATTATTATGCTTATGGGCAACATTCTTATACTATCCATTCTTTTAAGTTCTTCTTCAAAAAATGTCCTGTTATACAAAGAAGTCATGGAATCATGAAAAGATAGATGCTTTAAACGCTCTTCAGCTAACTTCCGGTCTGTTATGTCTCTTATTGATTCTATAGCTCCTAATACCTCACCTTTGCTTCCATATAGAAATGAAGCTACTGACCAGAAATAATAATTTTGCCCATTATTTCTAATATGAAGCTCAGCTTTTATTTTATCATCGGAATGTTGTATGTTGTCATAGTATTTTTCCAGTTTAAAATCTTTATTTAAAAGCAGATCCAGAAGTACAGGCTTGGACTGCCCGTAAAAAGGCAACGAGTACAAGGAATCCCCTTTTTTTATAACATCATCTTTTTTTATACCTGAAAGTTTCTCTAATGCTTTATTCCAGGCTATGGTCTTGCCATTTATATCAATTGCAAGAGTAGGGTCAGGAAGAAAATCTATAATATCAGATAATAGATCCCTGGTCTCGCTTATTTTATTTTCATAGTTTTTTTCCGATGTTATATCTCTCAGGATAAGTATATCACCAATTATATTTTTTTTGTTTCGCTCATAGAGAGCGGAGCTTATTATGTGAAGATATTTTTTCTTTTTATTTTTTATAACTGACAGTTCTATTTTTTTAATATTTCCCTTTAATTCAGTCAATCTGTTAAGCTCGGGCAGTCTTGAATAGAGAATAGCCTTTTCAGTGCCTATTTTGATTTTTTCCATTCCAAGTATTTCTGAAGCTTTTGCATTGCTTTCGACAACTCTGTTCTGGACATCAAAAAGAACTATACCGTCATTTAAACTCTCAATTATTGTTTCAAGTGCAACCGGTGAAAAATCAAACAGCTTATAATAAAAAAAAGCCAGGAATAGTAAAAGTCCCGAAACAGTAAAAAACACCGGCGTTATGTCAAAACCTACTATGGTTTTTGGAGAGAATGCATAAACAATATTTGCAATTATTGGCACTGTTGCTGAAAATATCAAAATCCTTGACTGGATATTGTAAATGCGCCTGTATTTATACATTGAAAGCATCAGCGTAAAAAGAGCTATAATTAAAATCAAATAGCTGTAGGAAATATTTATCCAGAACCAGACGCCATGAAAATATACTCCGTAAATGCCTGCCAGTTCATTCTGCGCAAGCGTTATTTTACTCCATATGAGACCATGCAAATTGTTGGTGGCTGCAAAAACCACCGTGAGAAAAGGGATTATGGAAAGAATGATTATATTTCTTTTTGAAAGCCAATTATCAGCTTTTGCATATCTGCAGGAAAATATTAAAAATAATAAAGGCAGAGCACAAATTCCCGGATATGTTAAAACTGAAAACAGCGTTTTATAAAAAACAGTTTCAGCTGCAGCCTCAAAAATAGCAAAAAACGACCACTGGCTTACTGCAAGCAGCAGCATAAAAAATTCTGTGCTGCCGCGCACAGGACGTCTTTTCCAGGTAAAATAGGCAAGAAACCCGTTTATAAGAGTTGCCGCTATAAGAGTTGTTGAAAAAGCATTTAACTGCAATTAAATACCCACAAAAAAATAATATGTCTTTAATATTACAATATTATCGCATATTAATTTATTGATATAAATAAGCAGGCAATTTTTTTTAAAAAATACTATTGCATAAGTTAAAATTTTGCTTTTCTTTTTATAGCTTCTTTTTCAATAATGCGTATCATTTTTATAAAATCATCCGGGTCAAGAGCTGCCCTTGCAGCGCCTACTCCATCTACATCTTTTATTGATATTATTTCCTCAATATTTTTTAGATTTACGCTTCCGCCATAGAGTATTTTCATTTTAAATGCACAATCATCATCATAAATCTCCGAGAGCAGCTTCCTGGTAAGAATATGCATTGCGCTTATGCTTTCAGGGGGCGCAGATTCTCTCTGGCCTATAGCCCATCTTGGCTCATATATAATTACGACTTTGCCAGCCATTTCACGGCTTACATTTTTAAGGCATATACTTAACTGAGAGCGCAGTACCTTTTCAGTCATGCCCGCACCAAGATCTTCTTTTGTCTCACCAATAAAAACAAGTGGTATTATTTTATTTCTTAGGCATGCCAGTAGTTTTTTATTTATATTTTTATCATTTTCACCGAAATAAGCTTTTCTTTCAGAATGCCCCAGATAAGCGCTGCAGCAGCCCAGGTCCTTTAACATCATTGGTGATACCTCACCTGCATAAGGACCGAAATCTTCCCAGAATAAATCCTGTACACCTGCCTTTATGCCAAATTCTTCAAGCTTTTTGCTGACATATTCAAGAGAAAGAAAATCTGTCATTATATGGATTTCCAGCGCTTCATCGTCAAATATGCCCATTGAGGTTTTTAAACGATTTACATAACTTTCTACTTCTTTTCTGGATTTCATATATATTTTCCAGTTTGCAAAAAGTATCATTTTCCTGTTTATATCCATAGATTAAAAACAATCATACAAATCATAATAAATAAAAATATTGTCACTGCCTGGTTTTAAGATTATTTATGACTTCTTCGGTAACTTTTTTAACAATTTCATTATAATTATCAGGGCCAGCTGTGGGGGTGTCTCCATAAACTGTTTTGTGGCCAGTTATATCAGTATACACATATCCGGGTATGCATACTTCCTTTGAAACTCCGATTGTCTCAAAGTCTTCTTTTGTAAACTGCTTATGTATGGAAAAATCAGCCCTGGGGTCATTGCCGAACATTATCTGCCTGTAAATCAGGATTTTTGCACAATTGTTTGCAACCTCTGTAAATAAAAAAGCATCATTTATGTTTGCCCCTGCTGCAAATGTTCCATGAAATGGAATATTACATATAAGCGGGCAACCCGGCTCTATTTCTCTTCTTTTTTTGAAATTCCTTACAACTTCTTCAGCCTGCTCAATCGAACCGGGAACGACTTCAGCAATATTTGTTATTGGCTGCATTCCCACAACTGCACGTGTTCCTTCACTCACAGCTGGAATATCCATATGAGCAGCACCAAAAGCCATCATGAAGAAGGGATGGCCATGTACAACAGAATTAACATCAGGGAAATTCTGATAAATATAGTAATGCGTTGCAGCCTCCCTGGATATTTTATCCACCTCGCCTACTACCGGAACTTTGCAGAGATCAGTTACAATTATGCTGTCTTCGTCTATTTCCCACTGCAAATCCTGTCCTGAGCGCCTGGGGTTTATATATATAAGATTGCCGTCACGCACAGAAATATTTCCGCCGCTGGAGTCAGTGAGGTCCTTTTCATAAAGAAGCTTACCTATTTTACAGATAGCTGCCCTGATGTTTTTAATATCAACCATTTTACCTCCAAGATTTAATTAAATTAAAATTTAGAATAGAAAATAAAGATAAAAATAATACCAGATTATACATAATATGGATAATAAATCATAGACGATTTACCCAAAGAGTTAAAATCAATATACATATAAATGTTATTTTAAATCGAATCTATATATTTATTCCGCTCCTCGTGCCTGCCGCCATCAAATGCAGTTTTTAACCAGGTTTCTGTTATTTCCTGCGCAAGGCCAAAACCTATTACACGCGAACCGAACGCCAGTATATTTGCATCGTTGTGCTCACGCGATTTTTTTGCAGTATATAGATCATTGCAAACCGCAGCTCTTATGCCCTTTACCTTATTTGCCACAATGCTTACTGCCAGCCCCGTGCCGCAGATCGCTATTCCCCTGCTTACATCTTTAGCAATGACTCCATCGGCAAGAGATTTTACCGCTTTATAATCCAACCGTCTAGAGTTGTCATATACTCCAAAATCTTTTATTTTATAACCGGCTTCTTCAAGCCAGGTCTTAATTAACTCCTTATATTCAAACCCTGCATGATCGCTTGCTATTCCCACCGCTTTTGTCATTGTGACCTCCAGAAATAATAAGAATTTTTATTTTAGCTGGCCTGATATTTTTTTTGCAGCTTCTTCAAAAAAAGGCTGGCAGAATTCTGTAGTATAAGTTCTCTGCTCAAAAGTTTTTGTCTGCAGAGTTTCCAGAAAGCCCTTAAACTGTTCAAAATAAGAGCCGTAAATATGATAGCTGTCAGTAATATCAGCATACCTTCCAGCTTTTACTGGCTGCTTTATGTTTTCAGATATCCTTTCTGCTATTTTCTGCTGCAGGTCTGTAAGGGCGAATATATTCATAAATGCTGCTTTAAAAGCATCTCTTGAGCGCCAGTGTGAATTCATGTTCAATATAAGACCCTCTTTCGGGTCTTCAATTATCCTGAACCATAATCTCTGCAGGCAGGGCGGTTCATGATGGCCTGCATCAATTTCAGGATCCCATGTTATAGCCTGGGCTCTTCTTGTGTAAAAACAATCGCTCAGATTCTTGATTACCGCTTCAATCTGGTCCAAATGTTTGCTGTGTTTTTTTTCATTGCCGCCGCTGATTTTATAATTAAAGAGACGGTCATGATAACTGTAGGACCAGCCATGGCCACCTATCCAGTCATCATGTATTCCAAGGACAACTTCCTGCCGGTAGATTTCAAGTTCATCAAGACCTGTTGGCAATGCGCGATGTATCCTGGGTTCGGCAAAAGGTTTTTGTATTACCATAACCATGGTTGCATCCCTGCTGGGCGGGTCTATCTTTCTGTCATACTGGGTTTTTATAGCTACACCATTTTGCCATAATTTGATAAGTGATTTTTCCCAGGCTTCAGGAAGAGACTGGCCCTCCACATATAAAACCGGGATATCTCCGGTGCTGAAAAACAAGTTTTCATTTTTTATTTTGCTTGACATATATCATGTCTCCAGTACTAATGTATTTTTATAATTTTCTTGGACTTATAGCAGTACCTATTATGCCAGGTCCCGTGTGTGCGCTTATAACCGTGGTTATCCTTGTCAGTATTATATCTTCAGCTTTAATGTCGCTTTCATTTATTATTCTTTCTTTCAGTTTTTCTGCAGGTTTTATATCAGAGCCATAAAAAATGCCTATGAGATTTGATGGATTAGCTTTAGCAGAAGCTACTGTAAACCTGTAAATCTCTGTCAATGCATTTTCCATATTTTTTACAAATTTTTTTAACCTGACTTTACCGTTTTTCCCAATATTTAATATAGGCACAAGCTTTACAGCTTTTTCAACAAGCCTGCCAAAAAAAACAGCTCTTCCGCCTTTAAATACATATTCAAAACTCTCAAGCAGTGCAATAAACCGGTTGTTTTCCAGAAGTTCTTTAATAAGCTTATCAATAAATTCACCGCTTTTGCCTGCAGCCGCAGCTTCAGCAGCCTGCATCGAGATGAAGCCAAGAGATATTGTCGAAGACTTTGAATCTATGACCGCTATCTTATCAGGGGGAAAGAATTTTTTGGCAATATTTGCAGCATTGAAAGTTCCAGAAAGCTTTGAGCTTAGTGTTATGCAGTAAATGAACTCAACGCCATCTTTTTCAAAAAGGTCTTTAAATACTTTCTGGAAATCCCCTGCGCTGGGAGCCGAAGTAATGATTTTTTTCCCTTCTCTTAATGCGGCGAAAACCTGGTCAGGAGTTATCTCCAGCTGGTCCCTGAAAGTATTTCCGTCAACTCCTATGTATAGCGGTACTATTTTTATATTGTATCTAAGAGCAATTTCTTCCGGTATGTCTGAGGAGCTGTCGGTGACAAAGCCTATTTCTGTCAATTCCTGCCTCCCAAAAACTATTTAGTAAAAAGCATTTAAAGGCATTTTACAATTTTTATAAAAAAATGAGTATAAGATTGATTGTTTTTTTTAGATTTTAGCAGTTTAAGCATTATTTGGACTTTCTATTTAAAGGATATAAATTAAAGCTCCATTTATCATGGAGCTTTAATTTTAAATATTTTTTGCATGCCTTTTTTACTCAGAATAAAGATTCTGACTAATTATTCTCTTCCTTATTTTCTTTGCCCTGGTCCTCAGTTTTTCCGGTTTCTGCACCGGCAGGCGCTTCTTCAGATTTTTCAGTCTCAATATAATTTAAATATTTTTTTGCTTCAGGGTCATTATATCTTTTCCAAAGTATGGCGCCAAAAATAGTGCCCACCGGAAAAAATATAATCATAGAAACCACCAGTGCTGCCCTGCCCACAGGTACTGCCCAGTTTTTTCTAACGTATAGCCCGACAAGAGCAGCAACAAAAAGTCCAAGCAATACCCAGGAAGTATTCGGGGATGGCAGACCTATTGAAACCGGGCCGATATTTATGTCATTTCCCATCCATCCCCCAAAATTAAGTGAAAATAAGCCAATGCCTGTGACTACTGAAAGAACCCAGAGATAAATAGTAGGTCCCTCAACAATTTTTTTGCCTTTTTCATTTTCCTGTTTTGATAATTCCGTCATTTCTCCTCCTTTTTTTATTTAATGTTTATATTTTTTAATTTCAGTCAATACTTTTTACTGTGCCTCCTATGCCGGATATATTCTGCTTTACAGAAGGGTTTCCTTTATATTCAACGTTTCCTACGCCGCTCATGCTCACATCAAGAGTCTGGGCCACATTGACAAGGGCCCTGCCGGCGCCGCTTATGTCTATTACGCAGTCGTTGCTTACCAGTTCTTTTGCATCATATGTACCAACTCCGGACACCTCTATTTCCTGCACATCAACTTCGCCGCTCATCACTATTTTGCCTGCCCCTGATATGCTTATTTCTAATGTCTGGGCATTAAGAGCGTACTGGATATTTCCAAGACCGCTTGAATCAATAGACAGGCTCTCTGTTTCAAAACCCTCGCAAATTATGCTTCCCACACCGCTTAAATCTATTTTGCTTAAATCCTTTACATTAAGGCGGAAAATTATATCTTTTGTGGGTATTATATTTATAAAACCCTTTTTCAGGCCTATGTTCAACCTTTTTGCGCTTACATCAATATTTAAGGCATCTATAATATTTTTTTCAGCTTCCACTTCCAGGGATTCCTGGCCAGTCTGCTCTATGATTATTTTGCCCATGCCGGAAAAAGACAGCTTATCAAAGCCGCTGACTTCAAATTCCTGTGTTACTACCTCTCCGCTGCCTTTAAGGCTGTTTACTTTTATTGTTATGCATGAGCTCAGCGCCATTGCAATAATTAATGACATTGCAAGACTGAGTGTTATAAGTATTGTCTTTTTAAATGTTTGTTTTTTTGTGCTCATTTCAATTCTCTCCTTCTTTACATGCCAACATATTTAAATAAAGCTGGCATAATTTTTTTAAATCGTCCATTTTAAATACTTATTATTCATTATTTAAACTGCCTCCAGAGGAAATATCAGAGATAACCTGGGGGGTTCCTTTATAATTGACTTCTGCGCCACTTGACACATTTACATCAAGGCTTTTACTTACATTAATTTCTGCGACAGAACCGCTGGATGCATCAAGCCTGGCGTTATCGCTTTTAAGCCCATATGCCTTATAAGCTACTCCACTGCTTAAACTTATGTCCTGGTTTTGAGCTTTTCCATTTATGATAAGCTTTGAGCCGCTTGAAATACTGGCTTTTAATTCTTTTACGTCTATGGTTGCTTCACCATTTGAGCCGCTGCTCAGTGATATATCAATAGATTCTGCAGATATGCTGCTGCTGTAAAACGATGAGCCGCTGCTTACTTTTATGCTTTCAATATTTTTTACCCCAAGGTATACTTTTACAGGTTCTGTAACATTGATTCCGCCAAAGCTGAAAATCCATGGCTTATACCTTATTATAAGTTCTTCATTTTTTACCTCAGTTATAATCCTGGATAGCACATTGTCCTCTGCTTCTATTAAAAGCGACTCTGTACCAGACTGTTCAATATACAGGCTGATACCAGAGCTAACAGAAACACTGTCAAAACCTGACACACTTCTATCCTGGCTTTCGATATTTCCTGACCCCTTAAGTCCGGTTATTTTTATGCAAGATACTGATATCATTGCAGAAAGCAGTAATACAATAATAATTAAGAATGTGCTCAAGCTTTTTTTAAAATATGTTTTATTTTGCATATTTTTCCCGTTCATTTATTCTCCTTTCTCTATTGATATATTACCGGAAGAGGTGTTTAAAGATATCATGTTTATGCCTTTGCCAACATTTCCTTCAATTCTCCGGTTATCTACAAATTTTATATCTGCAGGAAACTCATTTTTAATATTTCCGGATAATGATTCAAAAACAAATTCAAATTCGCTTTCCCGGGGCAGCTCAATATCGATTTTCCCGGAAACTGTTTTTATATTTATGTTGCCCTGCAGGCTGTTGAGCTTTGCTTTTAATTCACCTGAAATATTATTTGCGTTTATCTGCCCTTTTATATCTGTCAAATCCATATTTCCTGAAGCTGTTTCAATATTGACAGAGCCAGCGTTAACTGCTTCAGCTCTAAGGTTACCGGAGACACTTTTAAAATCAAACTGGCTTAAATCAAATCTTCTTATCACAAGATCACCTGAAATAGTATCTGCGCTTATCTGGCCCAAATAATTATCGGGCATGTATATATCAAGATATAACTGTTCAAAATTTATCAGTCCGATATTTATGGCCCGGCCATATGATATTTCCACCGTGAGCACGCCGTTTTCAAGGCTGGTCCTCATCTCCGGCTTAATTTCATCCAGATTTGTTGTAAATGTACCGTAAAAATCTATGCCTATTTTTTTATCAAGCACAGGTATTATATTGACCTTTGCGCTGGATGTTTTGATGACCAGCTTTTCAATTCCATCCACGGGATAGCTCTTGGATGTTTTTATCTGTGAAGATTTAACAGATACGGTGCTTACGCCTCCTGTAAAATAAAGAGTAGCCGCCGCGATTGCAAAAGAGGCCAGGATTATTACAATCAAAACTATTACGGTTTTTTTAACATTAAATTTCATCCTGCTGCCTCCTGTCCTTAATTATGCTGACATTAAATTTAAGGTATTTGACAATAAAACTGTAAATTAATTTTGAAAGATAGAAAGTACCTATGAAAAACAGTATTCCGAGCGCGCCTGCGCCAATAAAGCCAAATATAAGCACCGCAGGATTTATCGTAAAAGTCAGATACTGGTCAAAAAAGGGATAAAAAAAACTTGTAACAGTGCCTGCAATTCCGGCTGCGCTAATCGATACAGAAACTGCAAATAAAGCGCCAAGTATGGAAATTATTACTATAAAAGCCGGCAGGATGAAAATAATATTAAAAAAACTGAGCCCTATTGTCATAAATAAAGCCCTGGTAATATTTGCGGCACTCGTGCTTTCTTCAGCTCTTTTTATATATGATTCAGCTTTTATCTGTTTTGCAAGTATTTTCGGGCTTCCAAGAGATGCCAGTATTTCATCTCTGGTACGGCCCCTTTCTGTGCCGATGTCGAAATATTCCCTGAAGTCATCAAGAATATCTTTTATTTCTGCTTTTGGAATACCTTTAAGATTTTTTTCAAGAATTTCTATGAACTGTTTTTCATTCATTCTCAACACCGCCTTTAAGAAGACTGTTTACCTTGCTCGCAAAGTCAAACCAGTCATTTTTTAATTCTTCCGTAGTTTTTCTTCCACTTTCAGTGAGCTTATAATATTTTCTTGGGGCACCTTCCTGGGACTCCTGTAAATATGTCGTAACATATCCAACATTTTTCAATCTCCTCAAAAGCGGATATATAGTGCCTTCGGAAATCTGTATATTTTTTGAAATCTCATTTACAAGGTCATAGCCATACCTGTTTTTCTCGGTAAGCAGTGCAAGGACACATAGCTCAAGGACACCTTTTTTAAACTGAATATTCATATATTATGCCTTTCATCAATCATTGCATGTATATAATAGCACATAGTATCTTGTATTGCAAGATACTAAATAAAAATATTTACCTTTCTAATTTATATACTGAATTATGTTCAATTGCCAGCGTTATGCTCTCTATATAAAAATCGCCTTTAAAAATGTTTTTAAATTTAGATTTAAATATAGAAGCAATTTTTAGATATATAGCTCAAAAAAATAAAAGGGCAAGTATTTTGATTAACGCAATTATTATATTATAATTCCATTTAAATATTAAAATTGTCCAGCTGACTTTATTATACTGACATATTTTTTTTTAAATTTTATTGTTACTAAATAAATACTCGTATTGGAAGACTTAAAAAATTTTTTGGAAAACAGGAAAGCTTTTAAAAGGGAAACTTCAAACAGGCCTTTTTTTTTCAGTACTTTTTCCGTGGCAGCATTTTCTATAGGTATAATTTCAATTATAACACCAGGTTTCGGTTTTTATAGCGGAATAATAGCAATAATGTTCAGCCTTACAGATATATCAAGGGAACTTTTTATATTTGACAAGGTAAAAGGTATAGGGCTGGACCTTTGCGCAATAGTAATGGGCCTGTACGGAATAATGGAAATGTTTTTTTAAAATAAGAAATAAATGTTTTATTTTGTATATGTTTGATTTTTTATTTCATATAGAAATCTAAAACGAGCTCTCATGTTATTTTATTATTTCATAAGCAATTGCAGGGTATCCCATATCCTTAAGGCTGCCGGGCCAAGGACAATTACCATAAGCGCAGGAAACAAAAAAAGTATTGTAGGGAAAACAAGTTTTACAGGCGCTTTCATACCTTTTTCTTCTGCAAGCTGCCTTCTTTTTATCCTCATCTCTGCAGCCTGTACCCTAAGCACCTTACCAATGGAAATACCGAAAATATCTGCCTGTATTATTGAAAAAATAAAAGTATTTAACTCCTGCACATCGGTTCTTTTACTTAAATTCCTGAGGGCGTCTTTTCTTGAAACTCCTATTTCCATTTCTTTTATAGTCCTTTTAAATTCAGGGCCAAGGCATCCTTTTATATTATTTGCCACCTTTATAAGAGCCTGGTCAAAACCAAGCCCTGCCTCCACGCTTATTGTCAAAAGATCCAGGGCATTGGGCAGTGTGCGCTTAATTTCATCCTGCCTTTTAGCTGTTTTGCTTCTTAAATAAAAATCCGGGAAAATATATGTAAAAGGAATCATTATGACAAAAAATAGTTTTAATATTGTCGGGATGGAAAAGAAAAGCATAAAAAACAAAGAGGCAAACAAAAAAACAAATGGCATGAAAAATTTTATGGCTAAAAATACATCTATTCGCAATACTTCCTGTATCCCTGCCAACTCAAGCCTGCCTTTAACGGACTCCACAAGATTTTTTGGCAATACTCTTCTTGCCAGTGACAGTATTTTCGAAAATATTGCCGAAAAAGAATCCTTTATTGCCGAAGGTTTTAAATTCTGGTTCCTGGCAGAAACCACATAATTGTCAAGCCTTGAAAGATCTTTTCCGGGCATACTTTTATGTATTTTTGGCATAAATAAAAATAAAATAATTGAAAAAACTGTAATGAATACCGATATTATTATCAAATATAAAAACACTTTTACTCCTTGTTTTATTTAATTGAAAACACAGGTAACCCTTTTTTTATTTATATAAATTACCATTTATCAATAATCTATCTTTATTATTCGCATTATCCAGACAACACCTCCAAGCATGAGCAGGGCCGCAAGGAAAAGCATTAAAAAACCTATTTTTGTTGTAAAGAGGACATTTATATATTCCCTGTTCAGTATTGAAAGGGCTATTCCCAGAACAATCGGCAGCCCTATGAGCACATAGGCGGACAGCTTTCCTTCTGCAGTAAGGGATTTTATCTGGCGCAGTATTCTCTCTTTTTCTCTGATGGTATTGGAAATAATATCCATTATTTCTGCCAGGTTCCCGCCCACCTCTCGCTGTATATTTACCGCAAGAACAACCCAGTCAAATAATTCACTGTTTATTCTTTTGGCCATATTTTCCAGGGCAGTTTTTTCGTCAAGCCCCATCCTTATTTCATTTAAAGTTATTGTAAACTCTTCAGATATGGGCGGCTTGGTCTCTTTTACAACCATGGAAAGCGACTGGTTAAGGCTGTATCCTGCCTTTAAAGCGCCTTCTATGAGCTGAAGAGTGTCAGGGAGCTGTTCATTGAATTTTTTAAGCTTCTGGCCGATTTTAAAATTTATAAATAAAAACGGCATGAAAATTATAAGGATAACAACACAAAAAGTTACAAGTATATTTCTCGTTATTAAAAAAACCGCAAGTGTAAAGACAGCTACTGAAGCCAGGTGTATGAATACGAATTTGGAACCTGAAATACTCAAACCTGCTTTTTTAAGTTTCTGTTCAAAAAGCTCTGAAAATCCATTCTTGACGGAGCTGCTTTTATTATTAAAAAGCCCAAAAAAGAGTCTTTTTTGTTTTTTATTTTCCTGGCCATTTTCAGGGTTTTCCATACCTGAAATATTATAAAGATAATTGTAAGTCCTGGTTTTAAGGTCTTGTTTGTTTGGCACCATTATGGTGGATACAATATAAATAAATATTGTGACACTGACAAATATAAGCACATAAATCAAAGCTTTTATCCACCATTTATCAATCACCATTAACTCAGCAGTTAAACCTGAAGAACCTTCTCCCTTTTCATTCTTGCCTGAAAGCGTTGAAAAAGGGCTCTCATATGAAAACTGCAGAGAATCTTTCAGGCCCAGCTTTTCAATAAATAAGCTTGCGTTAAAAGCCCCAGTATTTCCGGAAACACTTGTAAAGCTGATTTTATACTGATTTCTTATCTTTTGGGAAATACCCGAATAAAGGGACTTTAGCATACTGCTGTCTGAAGTCATCAACAGCTCACCACCGGTATTTAATGCAATATTTTCTATATCAGTGGGGTTGAATTCATTTGACATAAGGGCAATAGAGTAAACTGTAACACCCAGATATTTCGCTGATTTTATAACATCTTCCGAACTGCCTGTGCTTACGGTATCGGTTCCGTCAGAAAGCACTATAAGATATCTATGCTTTAAATCATCTGCAGTTTCAAATTGTTCAAGACCTTTTAGAATGCCGTCAAAAAGAGCAGTCTCGCCGTTAGCTTCAAGAAAATCAAGCGAGCTGCTCAATAAATTCTTTTCATTTGTAAATGTTGAAAAAACTTCGCCATTATCTGAAAATCCTATTATGGACGTACTGTCTGTTTGCCTCATTTCTTCTATAAAGGCTGCTGCAGCAGATTTTGCATTCTCGATAGGGTCGCCTTTCATGCTGCCGCTTGTATCTATAGCCAGGACCACGCCAACCTTTTCATCAGTCTCGCCAATTTTCTCTATATTGACATCTTTTATTTCTTTATTATTCTCTGTAATTTTTAAATCATCTTTCTCAAGATTTAATAGGCCGAGCTTTGAGCCTTCATTAAAACCAAGATACAGGCTTATATTTGGAAAACCTGCAGTGTCGATATTTTTAATGATAATCTCTCCTGAAGATGAAAGTATTGTTTCTTCACTTGTATTTTCTTCATTTTCCTGGCAGAAAGCCAGCAAAGGAAAACCGGCAAAGGAAATTAAAATAACTGCCGCAAACACAATTACTGCTATTGTAAATTTAACCTTCATAAGTTTTTATGTTTAAAATAATTTTAATAATCTGCATTTTAAAAGCAGGTTTTTTACTCTTTTAATCTTCTGTAAAAACTGAAAGAGGTATTTCCACTCCGTAATCATGAAGCTTTCTCATAAATTTAGGCCTCAGGCCTGTGGCTTTTATATTTCCTTTATAATTACCGCTGTCATCAAAGCCAGCCCCGTAGTCAAACTCAAAAATCTCCTGCAGGGTAATCACATCGCCCTCCATTCCCTGCACCTCAGATATTTTTATTATTTTCCTGGTGCCATCCTTTAACCTGTTCATATGTACAATTAAATTTATTGCAGAAGAGATCTGCTCCCTTATAGCTCTTACGGGCAGGTCCACTCCACCCATCAGCACCATCGTTTCAAGTCTTGACAGTACGTCCCTTGGAGAGTTTGCATGCACAGTGCTTAAGCTGCCGTCATGGCCGGTGTTCATAGCCTGAAGCATGTCCAGGGCTTCCCCGCCTCTTACTTCACCAACTACTATTCTGTCAGGCCTCATTCTTAAAGCATTCCTTACCAGGTCCCTGATTGTAACTGCTCCCTTACCTTCAATATTGGGAGGCCTTGACTCAAGCCTTATCACATGGGTCTGGTTAAGCTGAAGCTCTGCAGCATCCTCTATAGTTATTATTCTTTCATTGTCCGGCAGAAAAGAAGAGACCACATTTAAAAAAGTTGTCTTACCAGTACCGGTACCTCCTGAAATTAGTATGTTAATCCTGCCTTTTACGCAAGCCGTCAAAAAATCAGCAACTTTATTTGTAAATGTGCCCATTTTTATAAGATCCCCTGATGTAAAAGGATCTGCAGCAAACTTTCTTACTGTCATAACTGGACCGTTTAATGCAAGCGGCCCAATTATTATATTTACCCTTGAGCCGTCAGGAAGCCTTGCGTCCACATAGGGAGAGGCTTCGTCCACCCTTCTGCCAATCCTGCTGACAACTTTATCAATTATTCTCATCAGATGATTTTCATCAAGGAATCTTCTGTCAGTTCTGTAAATCTTGCCCTTTTTTTCGATAAATATTGTCGACGGATTATTAATCATTATTTCTGTTATTTCTTTGTCCCTGAGCAGTTCCTCAATTGGCCCGTATCCGACTATATCGTCTACTATCTGTGATATTATTTTTGTGCGCTCCTCATGAGTGAGAGGAAAATCACTTTCAAAAACAAGCTGCTGGGCGCTATTTGAAACTTTCATCTTAAGCTCATGATCGGTTATGTTTTTTTTAAAGATATAATCTGAGAGCTCCTCTATTATTTTTACATGAACTGCCTGTTTTATCTCTTCTATTTTTTTTATCCTTGTAGACAGGCCTGATCCACTTTCAGGACTGAGCCTGCTTTCGAGCTCATTTTTATTCTTGATTTTTTCCTGTAAACTCATTTTTAGCCTTCCATATTTAAATATTGTTAAGCGCTCCCCGTATTTTGCTTATTTCCGGCTCTGCATTCACAATATCGATCATTTTTATGATATTTTTTGTAACAATTGATCTCGGGGCACTTATAACTGCCGGAATTCCCTTATTGATACTAATGGGCACTATCCTGTCGCTGGATATTTTGAAATCGATTTTACGTTTTATTGTCTTTTCTATCTCATCTATTTCAAAATCAACCTTACTGTCAGACCTGTTAAGGATAACAGAAATATTTTCCCTGGGATAACTCAACCTTTCCAGAAGCTGCAGACAGATTTTAAGGTTTTTTACGCTGGGTACATCTTTAGTCGCGGTGATAAAAAGATAATCGATATTTCTAAGCGTTGAAATCACAGTGTTCGAAAAGCTGAAAGGTGCATCTATTACAACATAATTATTTATCCTGCTAAGACCATGTAATACCTTATTAGTAATATCAACATCAATATTATCCCCCTGCGAAGGGTCTATTGGCGCAGGAAGTATTTTTACTCCTGAGCTGTGGCGTATCAAAAAAACATCCAGATTTTCGTCATCATATTTATTTATAGATACAAGATCAAAAATAGTATTTTTTGGATAAATATTCATCATGAGGGCAACATCACCAAACTGATAATTCAAGTCATATAGGGTTACTTCACTTTTTGTTTTCTGCTTTATTGCAATTGCAAAATTGATGGCCAAAAAAGTGTTGCCGGAACCGCCTTTTGTACTGAAAAACATTATTTTTTTTGATTGCTTATCGCTATTTTCGAATATTGTTCCCTTTGCATCAAATAAATATGAAGTTCTTTTCAAGGAATCCCTGAAATCTTTTTCCTGAACCGGAAACTCCATAACATCATGCATATTGAGCCTAAGAGCGTATTTTAGTAATTTTTCAGATATTTCACTTGTCAGAAGTATCAGTCTTATCTTATTAAGGGCACTATTGTAATGTTTTAAAATTTCTTCAATATCAGAAATTGTGTAGGTGGGTCCAATAATTGCCACTGCAGGATCTTTTTTTGCAAGGACAGTTTCCAGATCAAGTATATCATTTGAATATCTTGTCTTACCTATTTCAGGGAAAGAATCAAGAAAATTCAAAAGTGTATTAATCTTTTTTTCATCTTTTTCAATTAAAACCACCGGTATTTTACTCATTTGAATCCTTTTAATAGTAACTATTACTTAACCTTTTACTTATGTTGCTTTTGAAACGACCATATTATCCAAACTCACATTACTCAAGAATGTCCAGGTATGTCTTGCCCCCGGTTTCTTCCTCATTTATCCCTTCAGCAGGTACAAGAGCCAGCCACACTTTTCCAAGTTCCTCTGAAAATACCAGGGTTTCAGCCTGTTCCGGTGTAAGCGCAAGTGTTATAGTCTTAATTTCATCCTCATCCTTTGAGCTGGCCCCTGATGTAACAGATCCTCCTTCTTTATTTTGTTCTGATGTGTCTGCTTTCATGGAACCAATGCATAATACCTCAACGTTCCATAACAGTGTTTTAGCTGCAGGATAAACAATATAGTTTTCCTCATCAAGTATTGCATCCATATCAAAAAAGTCACTTGTTGGAGTTTCAGATTCAGTGACTATCTCGCTTTCTGATTCAGATTCTTTCATTTCCAGTATCACTTGTGTGACCAGATCTTTATTAAAAAGGACCAGTTCGTCCTGTCCAGGAGTAAAAGTGCCTATAACATTTACTTTGTCGCCGGGTTTTATTAAATTTGAAACACCCCGTATTTCATCATATGGTATTGATACCGCAATAAATCCTTCAGGCACCGTAAAAGATATTCTGATTTCTTCAATTTTTCCAAGCTTTTTAACCGTAAACTGTTCCCCTTTGCTTATTGCTGTTTTAGCAACATAATCTTCATATCCCTCAAGGGACTCCATGGCATTCTCTATTACATATTTTTTCGGCACCTGCCTTATCTCGACTGTTTTTGAATCCAGCATATCAGATACCCTGGTTTCAAGGGCTATGTCTTCAACTGCCACAACAACATTAAAAAGAGCGCCCTCTTCCTCAATAGAAGATTTGACGTTGTTTAAATATATCATTACACCAACTACTGCAGCTATTCCAAAGATTATTGCCAGAAGAAGAAGAACTATCCTGATTTTCAATTTACATCACCTTTAAAAATAATTTATATTTATTGCCAGGTTTAACCGGGCTGCCTGTAATATAATATTTAAAATATTTAGTTTTCAAAATATTCAAAAGTATTCATTAATATATATCGGCAAGTTTATAAAAATGTTTAGAATATTTTTTAGAATTTCATATTTAAATTTAAAAAAATTCCATTAAGCAAAATATATTTTGATTTTTT
>JAFGMJ010000046.1 GCA_016927635.1 Actinomycetota bacterium | reverse complement strand
CTTTCTGAAAATGATAAGGAATCCATAAACCGTATAAATACTGATCTTGCGGTCGGTGCAATGCGAAACCTTGCATTTGCTTTTAAATATGTAACTCATATACCGGATAAGAAAAATATAGCGCTTCTTGAAAATAACCTTGTGTTTATTGGTATTGTCGGAATGATTGACCCGCCAAGGCCTGAAGCATTTGAAGCAGTTAAAAAGTGCAAACATGCAAATATAAATATAATCATGGTAACAGGTGACCATAAGCTCACAGCAAGAGCAATTGGCCGCGAACTTGGCATCCTTGGCCAAAACGATAGGATAGTTGATGAAGAAGAGCTGTCTGCTATGCCAAAAGAGGAGCTTGAAGCAAATATTGAAAATATAAAAGTATTTGCAAGGGTATCTCCGGAACATAAGGTTGAAATAGTGGAAGCCCTAAAGAAGAACGACCACATTGTTGCAATGACAGGAGATGGCATTAACGATGCGCCTTCTTTGAAAAGAGCAGATATAGGCGTGGCCATGGGAATAACAGGAACAGCTGTCAGCAAGGAAGCAAGTGATATGATACTCACAGATGATAACTTTGCAACTATTGTCAAAGCTATAAAAGAGGGAAGGACAATATATGACAATCTTAAAAAATTCATACTTTTTTTGCTTTCATGCAATATATCTGAAGTGCTGCTAATGTTTATTGCTATAGTATTCGGAAGTTTCATTTTCAGGCTGCTGGGCATAGATCCCATACTTGCTTATGTGCCGCTTCTGCCCGTGCAGATTCTATGGATGAACCTTATAACGGATGGCCTGCCTGCACTTGCCCTTGGTATAAATCCTGCAGAGCCAAATATAATGGACAGGAAGGCAACGAAAAGAAAAGAGAGGATACTCAGTAAAAAAGGCTTAACACAAATATTCTGGCAGGGACTTGTACTTACTTTAGGAGCTCTTTTTATGTATTTTATCGCTCCGCTTCTTTTCAATACTCATAACCTGGTGCATGATACTGATGTTTTTCATACCTGCGTGTTTACAACACTTGTTTTAACGCAGCTTCTGCATTCATATAATTTCAGGTTTGAGGATAAAGGCATTTTAAGGAAAGGGATTTTCTCAAACAGGTTGTTAAACATTTCAGTGGCTGCATCCCTGCTTCTGCAGGTTACGCTTATATATGTACCGTTTTTACAGACAGTTTTCAGCACCACAAATCTGAATATAAGTCACTGGATAGCAATTTTAATATGTTCTGCCGTTCCGGTTTTAATAATCAATATCGTAAACGAGTCAATAATCGCAAATAAAAGGAAAAAACAGCTGCTATAAGCCTGTTTAACCGCTTATAGAATATTTTTTGTAAAAGACAGGTGCCTTATATTATATTATGAGCATTTCGAGTAGCCGCAGTTTCGGCATACATAGCAGCCGCCTTCAGGCTGCATTATTCCCCCGCATCCTTCTTCCGGGCATATCATTACCGACTTCGGGCCGCCTGCAATATTGAGGTCAAATTTATTGTATCCCTTGACATAGAATTCTATTGCCTTGCCGATTGCATCAGGGCAGGAAAGCACATGTGTGTTCTCGTCAGCGATACATGTTATGCATCTGATGCCGGATATCTGCTTAAGAATGGAATCTATTTCTATGCCTGATCTAATAGTTATACTTATAAGACGGCTTACTGCTTCAGAAAGTGCGGCACAGCCTTCCTCGCCTGTGCTTGTGAAAACCTCGCATATGCCCTGGTCATCAGAATTAACTGTTACATACAGCTTTCCACAGCCGCCAATGTTGTATTTTTTTGTAAAGCCTTTTGTAGTTTCGGGCCTGGGCCTGGGCTTTATTGTCGGCATTGAATTCTTCTCATCAGGTTTTTGTCCGATTTCTTTTTCCAGCCCAGTTTTTTGCAGAGTAATTTCATTATTTTCTGCAGTAGCGCCGGCATGTTTGGGGTCCGTAGCTTTAATGGCTGCATGTTCTTTTTCATGCAAAACACCGGAAACAGGCTCTTCTTTTATCTTCTGGTTTTTGCCTTCGACCTGCAGAACCTGCGCTTCCCTGCTGCCATCCCTGTATATTGTTATGCCTTTGCAGCCGAGACGGTATGCAAGCATATAAACATCTTCAACATCCTTTTCCGTTGCGCTGTTTGAAAAATTCACAGTTTTTGAAACTGCATTGTCAACATAATCCTGAAATGCAGCCTGGGTGCGAACATGCCAGATAGGCGATATTTCATGAGCAGTGGCAAACACTTTTTTAATGCCTGGAGGTATCTGGTCAAAGTCCTCTAGCGTGCCTTTGGCTGCAATTTTTTCCATCAGCTCCCTGCTGTAAAAACCACCCTCTTTTGCAGCTTTTTCAAAGTATGGATTTACTTCAATCAGCTTATCATTATCCATAACATTTTTTACAAATGAAATAGCAAAAATAGGCTCGACACCGCTTGAACAATTTGCGATTATACTAAGCGTACCGGTAGGAGCTATTGTTGTGGTTGTGGAATTCCTTATTGGATAGCCGTCAGCAGTATCATAAATACTGCCTTTGAAATTTGGAAAACTGCCCCTCTTTTCAGCAAGCTGTCTTGAGGCCTGTTTTGACTTATCCTGTATAAAACCCATTAGCTCTTTGGCAAGTTCAAGAGCCTGTTCGCTGTTATATGGTATGCCAAGTATGGTAAGAAGGTCTGCCCATCCCATTATGCCAAGGCCCACTTTCCTGTTGTTCTTTACCATTTCTGTAATCTTCTCAAGCGGGTATTTGCTCATATCGATTACATCGTCAAGAAAACGTATTGCAGTATGTACAGTCTTTTCCAGTTTATCATAATCTATGCTGAAAAAACCCTGTTCGTTTTTTACCATATTTGCAAGATTTATAGAACCCAGATTGCATGCTTCATAAGGCAGCAACGGCTGTTCGCCGCAATTTCTCACTACAATTCCATTAGCAATAAATGAATTGCTTACAGGTTCGTTGAAATCATAGACTTCTTTTTGCCCTGAAAATTTTATGGTATCTACCTTATCAATAAACCTGTTATAATAATTTTTTACTGATAACTTCTCAAATTTGAAAGATTTTAACAGTTTTTGTTTTCTTTCAACTAAAAAACCTATTTCTTCCTGAAATCTTCTTTTTGAGATGCCACCTGCTATAAAAAGTTCAAAATAGTTTGATTCGTTACTCCTGTAACTTTTTTCTTCACCATTTTTTTTGATAGATGAAAAATCCTTTGAAAAAGAATATTGCCTTGTAAGAATATTTGATTTTATTCCAAAATTCAGCAACATTACCTGAATGCCATTTAATAGTTTTTTTGAAGAAGAGCTTAATTTTATAGTGCCATCTGTGTCATCAATATCTCCCTCAGCGCTAAATATACCCCTTAAAAATCCTGCTGCAGCCTCCCTGGGTGCATTAAATAAACTTTGCGGAACAGCCTTTTGTGAAGATTTACAAATATTAACCCCTAATTCTTTAAAAAACTCAATAAAAGCTTTAGAATGGAATGAAAGATTAGTAACTCCGTTTGACCTGACAATATCTTTAATTCTGTAATTGTACCAGTCTTTAATAATTCCATTAAAATACTCACTTAAATCTCTATCTTCTTTTCCAAAAGTAAGCCCTACTCTATCCTTGCTAAGCCAGCCATCACCGATGAGCCATCCCAGGACTTCTCCAAGCTCTCTGCTCCAGAATGCCGGTAAATTTAAGATTTTTCTTTTTGTCAAAGTATTCAATTTATGAACTTTACCATTTAAAAAAATCTTTTTATCTGCCTTAAAAACACCAAATGGTTGAATCAAGACTTCATCACCTTTTTTTAGTTTGTCAAGTTCCTTGTAACCATTTGTTGTTAGCACTTTGTGATCGCCAGTTGCTTCAAGCTTATACCCTGAATCAGTTTTTAATTGATAGACATCTTTTTTCCCTCTTTTCCAGGATTTAATCTCGGCACTTTCAAAAACAGCCAGGCCCGGCTCTATAATTTTGCCTGAAACTTTATATTCCAGAGCTCTTTTATCGTAAATAATCTTTACATCTTCCCCGTTTTCAATTCGTTCATGCAATTCTTCCGCTTTTATAAATCCAGACTCTGTTGAAACCAGCATATCCCCTGATATGCATGGATTGGTGCTCTCTATTACTCCGATATTTGGTGTGGGGTTGTCCCTGTTAAGCCTGTCAAGAAACACTATGCCCGGGTCCCCGTTTTTCCATGCATGGTATATTATCTTTTTAAATATTTCCCTGGCATTGTAGCGCCCAACTACTTCTTTGGTCCTTGGATTTAAAATATCGTAATCTTCACCGGTTTCAACTGCACGCATAAATGCTTCAGTAACACCGACAGATAAGTTAAAGTTATTAAGTTTTGAATTGTCTTCTTTTGCGCTGATGAATTCAATTATATCCGGATGGTCTACTCTTAATATGCCCATATTGGCGCCGCGCCTGGTGCCGCCCTGCTTGATTGTGTCTGTGGCAGCATTAAATACAGTCATAAAGGAAATTGGCCCGCTTGAAACACCCTTTGTTGAAAGAACAACGTCATTTTTGGGCCTTATATGCGAAAATGAATACCCCACGCCTCCGCCTGATTTCTGTATAAGTGCAGTTTCTTTTAAAGCTTCGAATATTTTTTCCATGGAATCGCCCACAGGAAGCACAAAGCATGCAGCCAGCTGCTGAAGCTCTTTGCCCGCATTCATAAGTGTAGGGGAGTTAGGAAGGAAATCCAAATCAGACATCATATCAAAAAACTGTCTTTCAAGTTTTTTTATTTCTTCTTCAACAGTGCCATAATTTTTTTCTGCTGAAACAATATTTCTTGCTACTCTTAAAAACATCTCATTGGGTGTCTCCAGCAGAAATCCGTCTTCATCTCTTTTAAGATATCTTTTTTCCAGCACTTTTATAGCATTTGCTGAAAGCTTTAGCGGTTTTTTCCTGTAATAATCATCATTTTTAACATCAAGATCCTGAACGAGGTTTTCTTTTATAATTTTATATTCCTTGCCCAAATCACTTTTGTCCTCCTGCAAATTTTTTGTGCCCCTTCCCCCATTGGAGCCATCTTTGGAGACCGCAGTAGTGTTTTTAAGAACATCCTGCTGGAAAAAGCCT
>JAFGMJ010000045.1 GCA_016927635.1 Actinomycetota bacterium | reverse complement strand
GGCATCCAAAATAAAACGCCTGCTGAAATATAACAAATGTCAAAACTGCTGTTATATTTTTCTTTAATATCATAGATATCTGTCCTTATAAAATCTGAATTTATGCCACTCAGCGCTGATCTTTCTTTAGCTTCTTTTATAGCTTCATCACTTATATCAAAACCTGTTGTATTTTTTGCTCCAAGGTTTTTCAGCGAAAGAAGCTCAACGCCATTATTGCAGCAGAGCTGTACCACATCTTTACCGGAAATACCTATCCGGAATAATATTTCAGTCTCCTTATTTTTTAAGCACGAATAACCGGGCTGCAAAAATTTTTTGTCCCAGTATTCTTTTTTTACAGACTGGTGCCGTGGCATAGCTTCATTCCAGGCCAGCCGATTAGATTGTGTATAAAAATTGTGTGGCTTCTTTTTTATCATCATTTATATTTATTTTTATAAAGTCTTAAAACCTGAATCAAAAATAATAAAAAACTTTACCATTTTATTATTTATTCAACAAGTTTTATTGACAATTTATTGTTTAGTAGCTAAACTATAAAATATATGAAAGCTATATCAAATAAAAATGGACTAAATGATGAAAAAATGCGTTTCAGAAGGCTTCTGGATATAATGCATGAGGCTATGAGCAGGCTTTCTATGGAACATATGGCACCACATACCTTTGGAACAGAAGTAAACCTACACAGAGCTGAGATACATATGGTGCAGGCAATAGGTGAAAAAGAGGGAATTAATATTACTGAATTGGCCAACCAGATGAATATTACAAAGGGGGCTGTTTCTCAGACAGTTTCAAAACTTGCAAAGAAAAAAATAATCAAAAAATCAAGTCCTGGCGATAATTCCAAAGAAGTAAGGCTTTATCTTACTGAAAAAGGATGGACAGGTTTTGAAAACCATAACATGATGCACATGCAAATGTATGATACTGTGAAAAAATATTTTGGCGCTGCATTTGATAAAAAGATTGCAGAATTTTTATCTGTTATGGAGGACCTAAATTCTATTTTAAGGATAATGGAAAAGGAAAAATAAAAACCCGATTTTTTTTATTATTATAGTTTAGATACTAAACAATAATGGAGGCAACATTGAAAGTTATTACAAAAGAGGAAAAAGGGGACAATTATGTCTGCTCAGTAGGACATCTGAAATATATGGACAATTTTTTAAGAAAAATTGTACATCAGCCAAAAAAAATGTTTGGCCCTTATATAAAGGAAGGCATGACGGTGATGGACCTTGGCTGTGGCGGGGGTTTTGCAACTATTACTTTTGCCAGGCTGGCAGGCCGGTACGGAAAAGTTATTGCAGCAGATCTCCAGGATGATATGCTTGCCATAACAAAAAAAAGGGCAGAAAAGGCAGGCCTGGACCGCCGAATAATATTTCACAAATGCAGCAATGACAGAATAGGGTATGATGGAGTGGCTGATTTTGTACTTGCATTTTTTATGATTCACGAAACCCCTGATGTGCCTAAGCTACTAAAAGAGGTATACGGCATATTGAAGAAGGGGGGGTTATTTTACATAGCCGAGCCTTCTTTCCATGTTTCAAGGCAACAATATGAAACTATGATAAGGGATGCGCAATCAGCAGGCTTTGGCATTTACCGGTATCCGAATGTTTTTCTTTCAAGATGTGTAATACTAAAACGGTAAAACAATAAAACTGAGCGTATTTTAAAATATGCAAACTCTAATATTATTTGCTTAAATCAGAATCAAATATAATCAATTAAATGCTATTTCTTCCCGGGTATAAAGACAACCGTTGCTGTCAATTACATTAAAAATCCAGCTACTATGCTTTACATCTATTTTTATATAATGATAAAAACCTCCTTCATCTTCAGGTACAAACGGGTATTCGCCGCTTAGAGCTGTTATTACAAATGTAGTTCCGTCGTGGTACTGTTTATTATATAAATGTTCATGACCGCTGAAAACAGCATCAACTTTATACTTTTTAATCAGCTCTCTTATGTAATTTTGATTTTCTTTACTTGAAAATGCCACATGGGTGGAGCCGTCTGTTATTGTGTCTGGATTTAAAACTGAATATGGCGGGGTATGAATAAACACAAATACTGCCTCATTCTGTGTTTTTTCAAATACTTTCTCAAGCCAGGCAAGCTGGTTTTCCTTAACAGCACCCCAGTAACCCTTTTCAAAAGCGTTCAGTACAATAAAATATATGCCATCATATATAAAATAATAGTAAAGGTTTTTAAATTCACTGCCTTCAATTGTATCAGCCAGAAGTAAAATATCATTATTGCTATCAGTAATAAAAACCGGTATTTTATTTATTATTGCTTCATTAAATACTTTTTTATTTATCATTTCAATAAAATATTTTCGTGATGTGTCATTAGCAGTGTCATGGTTTCCTGGTGAAACAAAATTCATCAGCGGTAATATTTTTACAGCTTCCAGATAATCTAAAAATTGTCTTTTAATGATTTCCGGATCCTCTGTCCCGCCATTTATAATATCACCTGTGGTCATATGAAAAGCCGAATCTGTATTTTTTATAAGATTTAAAAGTTTTAAAAAAACATCAGGCTGGGGAAGGTAATCGTCTGCAGGCCTGTTATCACCACAAACGCTGAAAGAAAATATTATTTCTTCATTGTCTTTATCTTCATCTACGGGGTTAATATTATTTTTAGTGATATTTTCTGCTGCTATTTCTTTGTGAGCAGAACCGGGCATTTCATTTATTTTATTATTAATTTTTTCTTTAGATGATTCTGC